>JAYTGI010000366.1:0-9528 GCA_043733605.1 Demequina sp.
TTGCCAGTGCACCCGGTCGTTTCGAACTCTAGGGGCAGAAGGTCCCTGGTGGAATAGGTAGGTGGTCCCCGTGTCTCTGGAAGCCAACAAAGCTCAGGGACGGGCGCGCCAGGCGCTCTCGGCCATGTCCCTCAACGAGTGGCGCGTGGCCCAGTCAAGGTCGCGCGCGGCGAGTTGGCCGTCGGCCACGATGCGGGCGGGGTCGCCCTCGCGGCGGGGCCCGATGACGGGTTCCGCTGTGGATCCAGCCGCGCGTTGGAGTTCGGTAACGAGCTCGCTGACGGAGGCTCCCTCGCCCGATCCGAGGTTGTACACGGGCTCCAAAGCCTCGCGCGTCGAAAGCTTGCGAGCGGCGACGACGTGTGCGGCCGCGATGTCGCTCACGTGGACGTAGTCCCTCACGCAGGTGCCGTCTGGCGTGGCGTAGTCGATGCCGTTGATCCGAGGCGGCTGGCCCGCGGCAAGAGCGGCGATGACCTTGGGGAACAGGTTGTGGGGCGAGGCGTCATACACGCCGTCACCGCCGGAGCCCACGACGTTGAAGTACCGCAGGCTCGTAGCCGTCAGTGGTGCGTCGCCTCCGGCCGTTGCGCGCACCTGGTCGCGGATGAGCCATTCGCCGATGAGCTTGGACTCCCCGTAGGGGGACTCGGGAGAGGTCGCCGTGACCTCGGTGACCCGCTCGACGGGCGGCGTCCCGTAGACGCCGGCGGAGGAAGAGAACACCAAGCGGTGGACCCCGACGCGGGCCATGGCATCCAGCAGGCTTTCCGTTCCCGTGACGTTCTGGCGGTAGGTGTGGAGGGGCCGCGAGACGGATTCTCCCGCGTACTTGAATCCTGCACAGTGGATGACGCCGTCGATCGAGTGGCCGCGAAGAGCGTCGGCCACCGCCTCGGTGTCGAGGATTGACGCGCGCACGAACGGCACCCCATCAGGCACGAAATCCGCGATCCCCGACGAGAGGTCGTCGAGCACCACGGGCGTGATCCGCGCGGCGATCAGGGCCCTGACAATGTGCGCCCCGATGTATCCCGCGCCGCCCGTCACCATCCATCGTGAAGTCATCGCCGCATCCCTGCTAGTCGTGTTGTGCACCATTCGATGGTCTCACCGCGAAGATGTGCGGCGCCTGCATGGACCTCGCGTCGAGGGCCTCCGTGACGGCCCAGGCGATGTCGTCCCACTTCGCGGTGGGCACCAACGCGATCGACGCGCCGCCGAATCCGCCCCCCGTGAGGCGAGCGCCGAGCGCCCCCGCCCCGACGGCCGCTTCGACGGCGATATCGATCTCGGGAACCGAAATCTCGAAGTCGTCGCGCATCGAGGCGTGGGAGCCGAGCAACAGGTCGCCGATGGCCTTCGGACCCGCGGAGCCGAGCGTCTTGACCGTGTCGAGCACCCTGTCGTTCTCGGTCACCACGTGGCGAACGCGCCGGAAGACACGGTCGGATAGCAGCGACTTTGCGCGCGGCAGGTCGGCGGGGGTGAGCTCGCGCAGCGTCGCCACCCCGAGTTGGGCGGCGCCCCTCTCGCAATCCGCCCTGCGCTCCTTGTAGCCGCCGGTGGCGTGGGAATGCTCGACCTTCGAGTCGATCACCATGATCGAGAGCCCCGCGGCCGCGAGCCCGAGTTCGACGGTCTGAACCTCGTGTGAGTCGCAATCGAGCAGCACCGCGTGGTCTTCAATTCCAAAAAGCGAGGCCGCTTGGTCCATCATCCCCGTGGGCGCACCCACCGCGATGTTCTCGGCCCTTTGGCAGGCAAGAACGAGCTCCATCGGCTCGAGACCGAGGCCCCACAGCTCGTTAAGCGCGACCGCGACCGCGCATTCGATCGCGGCGGAGGACGAGAGTCCAGCACCGATGGGAACGTCAGATGCGATCGCGAGATCGCAACCGCGGACACGATCCGTGAGTCCGCTCTTCGCTGCGTTTTCAATGAGGGCCCACGCGACTCCCAAGGGATACGCAGACCATCCCGCGAGCGAATCCGGGGTGAGCGAGGCGATGCTCACCGCTACGACCTCGCTCGAATGTGTCGACGCCACCCGAATCGAGCCCTCGTCGGTGAGGGTGACGGCGCACGTGGTGCGGCGATCGATCGCAAAGGGGAGGACCAGGCCGTTGTTGTAGTCGGTGTGCTCGCCAACAAGATTCACGCGCCCTGGCGCCGACCATGTCGCGTCGGGCGTCGAGCCAAAAGCGCCCACGTGGGCCTCGATCGCCGTGGTCATGATCGCCCCTGCCGCATGTGGCGCGATGGAAGTATCGTCCCTGGTTGATGGCCCGAAGTCACGAGTGAAACGGGCCAAGGAAGGACGCGAAACGCGCCCCGCATCTCGTGCGCTGCATCGTTGCCGTGCGCCATCGCCCCAGGCCCCATTCTCAGATAGTTCTCGTGCCCACTATCATTCATCGAAGTGATTCTTCGACTGATGTTATCGTGAACATTGGCTCGGTGCGGCCCGATCTTTTTGCGGCCAGGGTGGCGTAGTCACGCGCCGAGGCGAAGATCTCGACCGCATTCCCATCAACGATGAGGGGGGTTTCGGATGGCGGTACCGCGTTCCTCGCGTGTGCCCAAGGCTGAGCGCGCGCCAAGCATGCACGACGTTGCGACGCGGGCGGGGGTGTCCCACCAGACCGTTTCGCGGGTGCTCAATGGCTTCGCCGGGGTCCGGCCGGGAACCAAGGCCGACGTCCTTGCCGCCATCGACGAGCTCGGCTACCGCCGCAACAACGCCGCGCGCAGTCTCGTGTTGGGCCGATCCCAGGCCATCGGCGTCTTGGTGCCCAACACTCCCAATTTTGGCCCGACGTCGAGCCTTTACGCGGTGGAGCGAGCGCTTCGGGAGGCGGGCTTTCAGCCACTCATCACCGTGACGCCCGAGGACACGGCATCCGTCACCAGCGGGCTCGACTTCCTTTTTGACCACGCAATCGAGGCGCTCGTGGTCCTGGCCGCCGTACGTGACGTCCTAGACGTGATCGATGCTTATGACACCAAGGTGCCCGTCGCGTATCTGCTGACAGGGGACGAACGCGCACCGTGGTCGGTGTCTGTGAACCAGGAGGAGGGCGTTGCCTTGGTGATCGCGCACCTGGTGAGCCGCGGCCACAAGAGAATCCAGCACGTGGCAGGGCCGCCGCTGTCGACCGAGGGTCGCCAGCGCGTGGACGCCGTCGCCGTCGAGCTCGAACGCAACGGGCTTGCGTCTCTGCCGACGCTGTACGGGGATTGGACGCCTCTGTCGGGGTATGAGGCCGCTTCCAAGCTAGACCCCTCGGCCACGGCCGTCTTCTGCGGAAATGACCAGATGGCCTTGGGTCTGATTCGCGCGCTGGCCGATGCTGGACTGCGCATTCCGGACGACATGTCGGTGATCGGCTTCGACGACATCCCTGAGTCTGCGTTCATTCTTCCGCCGCTCACCACCGTCAGGCAGGACTTCCCTGCGGTCGGGGAGTTGGCCGTCGAACTGCTCGTTGCTGCCCTCAGTGGTCACGAACTGCCGGACACCACGCCACTGGGCGCCGAGTTGATTGTGCGGGCGTCAGTCGCCGCCCCGAGGACGTCCCCACGCCTTTAGGAACTCAAGCAGGGCTCTCGCCCGGTTTGTTGCGGCCATTGTGAGCCTTAACCGAATCGTGACCCTACGCAATTGACACCGCGATGTGAACGTGAACATAATTCGAGGACCACCATTCCCACGGCTCACGTGGGGTGGATCTCAAGGAGGAGATATGAACGCGAAGCAGCTATACGCTGTGGCTGCCGCCGGCGTGATGGCACTGTCACTCGCCGCTTGCGGCGGCTCGGGAGCCGGTGACACGACTACGTCGGCCGCCCCCGGAACGACTGATGCGGCCGCGGCCAGCGACACCCTTATCGGCGTGTCAATGCCCACCGAAACCTCTGAGCGCTGGATTGCCGACGGAAACGCCGTCAAGTCCGGACTCGAAGACCTCGGCTACAAGGTTGACCTCGAGTACGCGGGCGACGACATTCCCACCCAGTCCCAGCAGATCGACAAGATGATCCTTAACGGCTCCAAGGTCCTGATCATCGCCGCAATCGATGGCACCGCGCTCTCGACACAGCTCGAAGCCGCCGCAGGGAAGGGCATCAAGGTCATCTCTTACGACCGCCTGATCCGCGACTCCGCAAACGTCGACTTCTACGTGACGTTCGACAACTACAAGGTGGGCGTTCAGCAGGCCACCTCGCTACTCGTGGGCCTCGGCCTGCTCAAGGAAGACGGCTCGAAGGGCACCGCCGCCGGTCCGTTCAACATCGAACTGTTCGCTGGTTCGCTTGACGACAACAACGCATCCTTCTTCTTCAACGGTGCGATTGACACCCTGAAGCCGTTCATAGATGCGGGCACTCTCACCGTGAAGTCGGGTCAGACTGCCATCGAGCAGGTCGCAACGCTCCGTTGGGCCCAGGAAGTCGCTCAGGCTCGCATGGATAGCCTGCTGACGTCGACGTACGCCGATGGCACCAAGATTGATGGCGTGCTGTCGCCCTACGATGGCATCTCGCGCGGCATCATCACCTCGCTCCAGAACGGCGGATACTCGGGCACGGTCGGCAACGGCTTCCCCGTAGTCACCGGTCAGGACTCGGAGATCGCATCGGTCAAGCTGATCGCCGACGGCGTGCAGTTTGCGTCGATCTTCAAGGACACCCGCAAGCTCGCCGCTCAGGCCATCCTGGTCACGCAGGCGTACCTTGATGGAACCGAGCCTGAGGCGAACGACACGAAGACGTACAACAACGGCGTCAAGGTTGTCCCGTCCTTCCTGCTCGATTCCGACATCGTCTACGCAGACACGATCACGAGCTTGCTCGTTGACTCGGGCTACTGGACGGCCGACCAGGTCGCCGCAGGAGTTTAAGGCTAACTCCGCTTTACTCAACCTCTTTGGTGCCGGGTCACGCACGTGGCCCGGCACCGATGAGGACCGATTGCCACGAACCGACCAATGGAGGTAGGCGCGTGTCCACCATCCTCGAGATGCGTGATATCACCAAGATATTCCCCGGCGTCATCGCCCTGTCGAATGTCAGCATGACCGTAGAGGAAGGCGAAATCCACGCCATCTGCGGAGAGAACGGCGCTGGCAAGTCCACCCTGATGAAGGTGCTCTCAGGTGTGTACCCGCACGGCACGTACGACGGCGACATCATCTTCGAAGGCGAGCACACCAAGTTCCACTCGCTCAACGATTCCGAGCGTGCCGGAGTCGTCATCATTCACCAAGAACTCGCGCTGATTCCCCGCTTGACCGTCGCCGAGAACATCTTTCTTGGGAATGAGCGTCGCAACGCAGTGGGCCTCATCGACTGGAACCGTGCTAATCACGAGGCCCAGGAGCTCATGGCCCAAGTGGGACTCTACGAGAATCCCACCACGCCCATCAATCAGCTCGGAGTGGGCAAGCAGCAGCTCATCGAGATCGCGAAGGCGCTGTCCAAAAAGGTCAAGCTGCTGATTCTCGACGAGCCGACGGCCGCGCTCAACGACACGGACTCGGCGCACCTCCTCGAATTATTGCGATCGCTCAAAGCGCGCGGCATCACGTGCATCATGATTTCCCACAAGCTCAACGAGATCGAGGCGATTGCGGACACGACCACCGTGATTCGCGATGGCAAGACGATTGAGCACCTCGACATGTCGGATCCAGGCGCCGACCAAGACCGCATCATTCGTGGAATGGTGGGGCGCGACCTCGAGCACAGGTACCCAGAACGCACGCCGAACATCGGCGAGGAGGTCTTCAGGGTCGAGAACTGGAGCGTTTATCACCCCACCCAGCAGGACCGCATCGTCGTCGACAACGCGTCCTTCTATGTGAGAGCAGGTGAAGTGGTGGGGCTTGCGGGCCTTATGGGTGCTGGTCGCACGGAACTTGCCATGAGTCTCTTCGGCCGCGCATACGGTCGCGGGCACTCGGGACGCATCTTCAAGAACGGTAAAGAGTTGCACCTCCGCAACGTGTCCGATGCGATTTCGAACGGTATCGCATATGCCACAGAGGACAGGAAGCGCTTTGGCCTGAACCTGATCGAGGATGTGCGCCGCAACATCTCCGGTGCGGCGCTTGGCAAGATGACGACGCGAGGCTTCGTCAACGGTAACGAGGAGATCAAGGTTGCCGAGGATTTCCGCAAATCGATGAACATCAAGACGCCTTCGGTGATGCAGATGGTGGGTCTGCTGTCCGGTGGGAACCAGCAGAAGGTCGTGTTGTCCAAGTGGATATACACGGACGCCGATGTTGTGATCCTGGACGAACCTACGCGAGGCATTGACGTGGGCGCCAAATACGAGATTTACACAATCGTCAATCGTCTGGCGGCCGAGGGCAAGGCGGTCATCGTGATCTCCTCTGAGTTGCCCGAGCTGCTTGGCAACTGCGATCGGATATACACACTCGCCTTCGGGCGTATCACTGGAGTCCAGGACGCCGCGGACGCGACTCAGGAGTCCCTCATGAAACTCATGACCCAAGAACGAACCTCGGCGCGAACGAGCGCCGGAGACAAGGAGTAGGCGAGCCATGTCGGAAGACGCCAACCCGAATGAAACCGCGACGACGAGGGTCACCGCATCGCCCCTGGCAGAACCAGGCGGCGTGGCAAGCTTGGGTGGTCGATTCGTCGGTAATCTCCGGCAGAGCGGCATCTTCGTGGCCTTCGTGGCCATCGTGGCGCTGTTCGCCATTCTGACTCACGGCGACCTGCTCCTCGCCAATAACATCACCAACCTGGTGTTGCAGTACACCTACATCCTGGTTCTTGCGATCGGCATGGTGATCGTGATTATCGGCGGGCATATCGACCTGTCGGTGGGCTCGGTAGCGGCTCTTGCGGGCGCCGTTTCCGCGGTGCTCGTGATCAAGGACGGGCTTCCGTGGTGGGTCGGCGTGCTAGCCGCCCTTGGCGTAGGCCTCCTCGTGGGCGTGTGGCAAGGCTTCTGGGTCGCCTTCGTGGGAATACCCGCCTTCATTACGACGCTTGCAGGCATGCTCCTTTTCCGCGGCCTCACGTGGAAGGTGCTTAACAATGTGTCGCTGTCTGGCTACCCCAAGGCCTACCAGGACATCGGCAATGGCTTCATCAATGGATGGTTCGGCGGCAACGGCTACGACCTCTTTACGCTCGTCATCTTCGCCATTGCACTTGTCGGCTACGCGGTGAGCTCGTACCGTGCCCGTCGGGCTCGCATGGCGTACAACCAGCCCGTGGCTTCGCTGCCCCTGTTCATCGTGAAGATCCTGATTGTGTCTGCAGTGGTCATGTGGTTCGCATGGCAGCTCGCTCACGCACGTGGCCTCCCATACGTGCTGATCATCCTTGGCTCGTTCGTGATGATCTACACAGTGGTCACGACGCGCACCATATTCGGCCGTCACGTCTACGCCATCGGTGGCAACCTCGCGGCCGCTACGCTCTCGGGTGTCAAGGTCAAGTGGGTCAACTTTGGCATCATGCTGAACATGGGATTCCTGGCCGGTGTGGCGGGGGTGCTTTTCTCGGCGCGACTCAACGGAGCCCAGCCCGGCGCGGGAAACCTGTTCGAGCTAGACGCGATCGCAGCATCGTTCATCGGTGGTGCGGCCGTGACCGGCGGCGTAGGTCGTGTGACAGGCGCGATCGTCGGTGGTCTTGTGATGGCCGTGCTGTCAAACGGCATGCTGCTCCTGGGCTACGGCCTGGGCACCCAGCAGATCGTGAAGGGCCTGGTCCTTGTGGCGGCTGTGGCGTTTGACGTGCTCAACAAGCGACGCGCGGGTACGCGCTAGCGACCAATTCGCCTCGCTTGACGAGGGGCCCGTATCGCGCTTCGACGCCGATGCGGGCCCTTCGTTTTACTGGCGCGATGCACCGCCGAGCACCGGCGCTACGGCAGCACGATGCCCGTGAGCCTCTCGAGTTCGGCGACGAGCGCGGCGCGGGCCGCGGCGTCCCGGCCGCTTGGGTTGGGCTCGTGGACCTCGCGGCGCTTGACGTAGCGGCCTGATGCGGTGGCGGCGGGCTCGTCCGACGTTGCCAGCCATACCTGGGTTTCGGCGCCTAGCTCGACGGGGTCGGGGGCCTGGGGGCCGCCCATTTCCGTCTTGATCCAGCCTGGGTCCACCGCATTGACGATCGAGCCTGGGCGCCGCGCCGCCACCTCGAACGCGAGCATGAGGTCGTGCAGCTTGGAGTCCGAGTACGCCTTCATCCCGTTCCACTCCCGCGATTCCCACTGGAGGTCGTCGGGCTCCCACGTGCCATCGGCCTCGAGGCCCGACGTGAGGTAGATGGCACGCGAGGGAACCGGCATGAGTGCCGTCAGGATGTAGGGCGCCACCACGTTGACGTGGAAGATGCGCTCGAGGCCATGCGCGGTGACCTCGCGCTCGGAGACTCCGCCGCCGATTCCCGCGTTGTGGATCACGACGTCGTACGGGCCAAGATCGTTCGCGGCCGACGCCAGCGCCGTCGTGGACTCGAGGCTGTCGAGCTCGCCGATCACGACTCCGTGCGCACCGGGGTACTCGCCGCGAGCGGCATCGGCCCGCGAGGCGTCACGGGCGTGGAGGACCACTTCGTGACCGAGCGCAATGAGTTGCCGCGCGGTCTCGGCGCCGATGCCCCTCGTAGAGCCGGTGATGAGAATGCGTGCCATGAGGTTCTCCTTGGTTGTGCGGCAAGTCGAGAAAATCGAAACGTTTCGAGACAGTCAGGATAGCCGCGTCGGCAGGTACGGTTGGCCGCATGGGAATCACAGACGAACTCTTGGGTCACAACAGGGCGTACGCGGCCCAGTACATCCCCGACCGCCCGCTCGCGCCCGCGCGCCAACTGGCCATCGTGGCGTGCATGGACTCACGCCTTGACACCTTCGCGATGCTTGGCCTCGACATCGGCGATGCGCACATCATCAGGAACGCAGGCGGCGTGGTGACGGACGACGTGATCCGTTCCCTGACGATTTCCCAGCGCAAGCTAGGAACGCGCGAGATCATCCTCATTCACCACACCAACTGCGGGGCCCTCACGTTCACTGACGATGAGCTCCGCAACGAGCTCCTCAACGAGACGGGGCTCAAGCCCACGTGGAGTCCTGAGAGCTTTGTCGACCTTGATGCGGACCTCAAGCAGTCGATGACCCGCCTCCAGCGCTGCCCGTTTCTGGTGGACACCACGCAAGTGCGCGGCTTCGTCTTCGACGTGCACACGGGGCAACTCCGCGAGGTCGAGTAGCCGCCCTTCGCGGAGCGATGCGGTCCAAACCGTATCCTTGGGGCAACGAAAGGTGGTCTCATGGGCATGTGGGGCAGGTTCTTCAAGGCGATCGTCAAGGGCGAGTGGAAGCTCTCACCGCTGTCCTGGATGGCCGCCATCGGCACTGTCCTCTACGTCCTGTCGCCCATTGACTTTGTGCCCGAGGCGTTCGTGCCTGTGGTCGGCTACATCGACGACCTAGGGCTCTGGGGCGTCATGTCCATCCTTGCCGCGCGCGAAAAG
>JAYTGI010000367.1:0-9464 GCA_043733605.1 Demequina sp.
GCGTCAACTTCGCCAGCTACCCCAGCACGGTCACCCCCGGCGGGAACTCGTGCATCGCGCCGGCGTCCGAGGCTGGCGCGGCACATGCCGCGAGAGTCAGGATGGTAGCGAGAGCGAAGTGCCGTCCGCCCTCCCGCGTCAGGACATCGGGCAGCCAGCTGTTCGCTCCACCTCGGCACATGCGAGTACTTCGACGAGCGCCCCTATGAGCGATTGCGGCAAGCCGATCCCAGCAAGCTCCGAAGCCAGCGCCATTCCTGTGAGGCGTTGGCACGCGGCGTACGCACGGTCCTTCAGGGTGTATTCGATGCGCGCGCGTCGTAGCAACTCAAACGCGACAGCGGGAACATCGATCGATGCGCGTCTCACGCCCCGCACGTGGAGAACGATCGACTCGTGAAGGTCGATGCTCTCGGTTCGTAGGCGAAGCGCTGTTCCCAAAAGCTCCCCCGCATCGTCATCCGGCGTTTCGACGGTGATGAGGCGTTCCTCTCCGTCCACCTCAAGGAACACTCCTTCAACGCCGACGATCCCTGCCAAGTCCACACTCAGGGTTTGGAGCACACGGGGATGGCTGTGACCCTCGGTACCGATGGTGACTCGCAGATCGATCGAAGCGCCAGGCTGAGGCAGTCTCTCGACGCGAATCCTCGTACGCCACGGCTCGGGTTCGGCCGAGCCGTCGTCCTCGATGAGCACGGATGTTGCGTCGCCCTCGAACACCCTCAGCACCAGATGCTCGGGGTTCGCTCCAACTGGCGCAAGCGCGTCGGCCTGAAGGGGAATCACCGCGCCCGCGCGGGCCAACACGGGATAGTCGCAAAGTGAACGATAGAACGTCACCGTCCTGGCGCCCTCGTAGACGTACCCGGTGAAGACATCGACCCAACGTCCCTCGGGAAGCCAGGCGGTCACGGCTGCAAGTCGAGACTCGAGGTCTCGCGGGGTGGTAATCGGCGCGACCAGGAGGTCCGGGCCGAGGAAGTACGTGTTCGGGTGATCGTAGGCCCCTGCGGGCTTCGGGTGATCGTGGTACAGGGGTCGTGCGAGGGCGCGCCCCTGCGCATGCGCGGCCCACGCGGCGGTGTACAGATATGGCACGAGAACGTGGCGCAAGCGCAGGAATCGCGCCGCGACCTCACTTGCCTCGGCGCCGAGGAGCCGTGGTTCCTTGGACGCGAAGGGGCTGGAAGACGAGTGAAGCCTATTCACCGGCGACAATGCGCCAAGCTGCATCCACCTCGCCGTGAGCTCCGGGTCGCTGACACCATGCATGTGTCCGCCGATGTCGTGGCTCCACCAGAAGTACCCGATGTTGGCGGCCGTGCTGGTGAAGTACGGCTGGAAGTCGAGCGACTCCCACGTGGCGACAGTGTCTCCCGAGAATCCGATGGGGTACCTGTGGCTACCCGGTCCCGAGTAGCGCGAAAACGTGAGTGGCCTGCGCCCATCACGAGCCGAGTCCTTGAAGTGCACGTGATTGAGCATCCACAGCGGGTCGAGTCCTCGCACACGGGAGGTTCCACCTGACTGCCAGTCGAGCCACCAGAAGTCGACCCCCTCGGCCTCGAGGGGGTGGTGCAGTTGGCTCAGATACGCCTCGACGAACCGGCGGGACGCGATGTCGAAGGGGATCGCCACGCCCGTGGCCGCATCGATTCCCATGGCATCCGCCATCGCTTCGTACGCGTCTTCGTGGCGGCGCACCCCGTCGGCGGGGTGGACGTTCAACGTCACCGCAAGACCCCTGTCGTGCAATTCGGACAGAAGCGCGGGGGGATCAGGGAATAGTTCGCGATTCCACGAGTAGCCCGTCCAACCGGTGCCGAGTTCGGGGTCAACGTCGACGATGTGCCAATCCATGTCGATGACCGCCACCGAGAAGGGGATCCTGTCCGCTGAAAAGCCATCGAGAAGCTCGAGGAGCCCCTCCTGGTCGTAGCGCCAATAGCGGCTCCACCAGTTTCCCAAGACGTGTCGGGGCACGAGCGCCGGTCGATCGGTCAGTTTGAAGAAGTCGTCGAGCGCGCCCTGGTAGTCCAGTCCATGCGCGAAAAGATAGAGATCCTGGCCGTCCTCGGGACGCTCGCCCACCCAGCCGTCCTCCGTGAGGAGCACGGACGCCGAGTCGTCCAAGGTGGCGAACCCGAAGGTCGACAGCAGGCCGGGCTCAAGCGGGCAGGTTCCGTCCACGTTATCGAGGGTGCGAGCGGTGCCCCCAAGATTTCCGCGCCACTGCGACAGCTGGGAGAGATCGTCGCCAAAACGCCACGTCGAGTAATGGATATCGGGCGCGCCAAACAGGTCGACCGAGAGCCCGGAAGGCGAGAACTCGCGTCCGTCATAGTGGAGCTCGAGGTGCCCGGTGCGAAGGTGGAGGCTGTCGCCGTCGCGCCTCACCTCGAACTTGGTGTTGCCGAAGTTCCTCTGGGTGACGACAGCGGTCGGGGCATCGACGAACTCGCCCTTTGCGCTCCATTCCATGCGAATGAGGCGACTGGTGAGCACCGTGAACCGATAGGAGGCGCCCCTGACCTCGGCTGCCGATGCCGCGGGTCGTGGGCGGCCGTCGCTCGCCGCGAATGCCCTCAGTGCGTGTTCGATGCTTGTCATGGATTAGCCCTTCACTGAGCCTGCGGTGAGGCCAGAAACCACGTAACGCTGTAGATAGAGGAACAGGGCGACCACCGGGAGGGCCGCAATGACAGCGCCCGCGGCGAAGAGACCCCACGGCGCCGTCCGCTCGTCCGAGCCCCAGTTGTACAGGCCGATGGCGAGCGTGAACTGCTCCGGTTTTTGGAGCACAACGCGCGCGATGATGAAGTCGCTGTAGGTGCCGATGAACGACAGCAGGCCCACGACGATGAGAATCGGCGTGACAAGCCGCATGATGATCCGCCAGAAGATCTGCGCATGCGTGGCGCCATCGATTTTCGCGGCCTCATCCAGTTCACGGGGCACCGTGTTGAAGAACCCGTACATCAGGAAGGTGTTGATCCCGAGAGCGCCGCCAAGATAGACGGCGATCAGCGCGAGATGTGAGTTGAGGCCAAGCACTGGGATCACGTCGCCGAGGGAGAGGAGAACGAGGAAGATTGCCACGAACGCGAGCATCTGAGGGAACATTTGCAGGACGAATAGGGTCGTGAGGCTGGCTCGCCGCCCTCGAAAGCGGAAGCGTGAGAACGCGTATGCCGCCGACGCTCCCATGAGGACGGTGCCGATGGCCGTCGAGGTCGAGATCACGAGGGAGTTCACCATCCAGGTGCCGAATCCCTCGGGAAGCAAATCGGCGTAGTTCTGGAACGAGAACCGACGGAAGAGTTGGTTCGAGCCCGTGAGGTGCCCAGAAGGATTGAACGAAGCGGAAACGATGTAAAGCAGCGGCAAGACGCAGATGACGATGAGCACGAGCGCAAGGACGTGGCGCCACCCCAGTTCGATCCACCATCGAAGCCCGCGCGCCCGATTGTCGTTGGTCCCGTCCGCCCTGATCCGCCGCTTGGACACCCGTGGCGTTGAGGTCTTGCTTGCCATGGCTAGATCTCCTCGAGTTGGCGTGTGCGACGGAAGCCGAGCCACGAGATCAGCCCGACAAACACGAAGATGAGGATCGAGAAGGCGCTCGCGACGCCGTATTGCTTGTTCCCGCTCTCGAATGCGACCGAATACACCATCGAAATCAAAATGTCCGTGTGGCCGACGACGTAGGGCGTACCGACGAAGTTAGGGCCGCCGCCGGTGAGCATGTAGATGAGCGCGAAGTTGTTGAAGTTGAACGCGAAGGACGCGATCAGCAGCGGAGCAAGCGCGACCCAGACAAAGGGGAGCGTCAGCTTCCTGAAGATCTGCCAAGGTCCCGCGCCGTCGATCCGCGCGGCTTCGATCATCTCGGCGGGCACCGCCTGCAGCGCGCCCGTCGAGATGAGGAACATGTAAGGAAAGCCGAGCCAGAGGTTGACGAGCAGGATCGATATCTTCGCAACCGTCGGGTCGTTCAGCCATGGAACATCGGCGCCGCGGAGGATCACGTCGTTGATGAAGCCGAATCTCTCGTTGAGCATTCCGCGCCACACCAGCGCCGAGAGGAAACCGGGAAAGGCGTAGGGGAGGATGAGCAACGCGCGGTACATCCCCCGACCACGCACGCGCGGATCATTAAACGCCACCGCCAGGAGGATTCCGAGCGCGAAGGTCGACACGACCGAAACCGCGGCGAATACGAACGTCCACGTGAAGATCTCGATGAACGGGTTGATCATCCTGGAATCGGTGATGAAGTTCGTGAAGTTGGCGAACCCCACGGTCACGCGCCATCCAGGGGTCAACACGCTGCCGTCATCCGCGACAAAGTTGCCCGTGTCTCCCGCGTGATAGACGGTGCCATCCTCGGTGTCGACGAAGGTGTCCGATGCCGAGTCGTATCGAATCGCGGGCTGATAGACGAAGGCGTTCAGGCCATCCTGAGTGCGGATCGAGCCCGCGTTGGGGTCGTCCGAGAAGGGCACCCGGAGCGCGACGACGTCGGCTTGACGCGACGCGATGTCGGCGAAACCGAGCACCTCCCAGCCGGGCACCTCGGCGACCCGACCGTCGTTGACGCTGGCGTCGTCTACTGCCTCAAGCGGCTTCTCGGCGGTGCCCGCCTTGACCACTCCGTTGTCCACGATGGCGAAGCCCAGGTGATCGCCGTCGGTGATGATCGTGACCGCATACGACGCGGATCCGTCGACACGTCGCTCGTTCTGCGCCGCGATCTGACCGATCGCATCAGCCTTCGTCGAATTGTGACCGTCACCGTAGTTGGTGAACGCCACATACGCCGTGTAGCCCATCGTGAAGACCTGGTAGACGAACAAGAAGATGAGGCCGGGCACCAGGTACTTGGCAGCGATGGCTCGGCGGGAGAAATACGCCCAGTCCACCAGCGCTACCCCGACGGCGAGAAGGGCGAAGATGCCCCACTGGTCGGTCGCCCAGGCGGAGAGCAGCCCGTAGAGGCCAATGGCGTTGGCTACCGCCATGAGAATGAGCTTGACGAAGAAGCCCGGGCGGAAGGCGCGCGCGTGCGATTCGACGGCGCTACTGGCGCGCGCGCTTCCGCCCGGGGGACTGGGCTCAGTGAACGGGGTGGTCATGGATGAATCCTTCAGGCGCATCGTGCGTAGACACAAGCAGGCAGGCTCGCTATGAGGCGAGCGGGTCCCCGCCCACCCTCGCAGGTGGGCGGGAACAGTTCGCGCTAAGCCCCGTCGATCGCGCCCTGGATGTTGGCGACCATGGCGTCCCAGCCCGTGGCCGGGTCAACCTGTCCGTCGATGATCTGTGCCTCAGTGGTACCCCAGAAGCCCCACACGGCGCTCATCTCTGGGATGGCCGGCATCGGTGCACCAGAGGCGCCCGCGGCGCTGAATCCGGCAACGATGGGATCCTCAACCTTTGCTGCCGAGGCGGCCAGCGCCGGGCTGCGGTGGCTGATGTCGTACAGCATGTCCTGCACCTTCTCCGTCGTCAGGAACTGTGCGAACTGGTTGGCCAGCACGGGGTTCTTTGACTCCGCGGAGATGAAGAGACCCTGCACGCCGACGAACGGCTGCGATGGCTCGCCACCGGCGCTGGGGATCGGCAACACGGTGAAGTCCATGCCGAGTTCGGTCATACCAGGGATGGCCCACGGTCCGGTGATGATGTACGGAGCCTTGCCGTCGGTGAACGCCTGCCCGGCAATCGCGCCGTCAACGGCGATGTCGAGCACGCCCTCCTGGCCGAGCTTCGCGATGTATTCCGCGTACGCGTGGCCCTTGTCACCGCCCATGGTCAATTCCGACGTGTAGGAACCATCGGCGCTCTGAGCGAACACCTGAGCACCAAACGAGGTCTGCAGCGGGTACATGTGGTACGGGTCGGACTTGTCGCCCTGCTGGATCAGCACGGAGAATTCGGTGCCGACGGCCTTGGCCTCGGCGATGAGTTCGTCGAACGTCGTCGCTTTGGTCTCCGAGATCAACGCGTTGTTGCGCACCAGAGCCACGTTCTCAAGCGAGAGCGGGACACCGTAGTACTGGCCGTCGTACGCCATTGCCGCCGACGCCACTGGCACGAACGAGTCCGCCACGTCGCCGAGTTCGATGGGCGCCACGACGCCGTTGTTGATCCACTCGCCGAGCCCATCGTGCGCGGAGATGATCATGTCGGGTCCCTCGCCGGTCGGCACCTGGGCGACGAAGTCGGGGCCGATGTCTTCGGAAGCCTTCTGGACGAGTTCGACCGTCACGCCAGTTTCGTTCTTGAACTCCTCGACGATGGGCTGCATCTCGAGGTAGCGATTGTCGTCGACCCAAAGGGTCACGGTCCCGGTGGCTGCGGGGTTAGCCGCATCCATGCTCGAGGATGGCAGCGCGGACGAGCCGCCATCCGACGAGGACGCTCCGCACGCGGTCAGCGCCAGCGAAATGCCCAGCGCGCCCACAATCATGATGCTCCGTTGCATCATCACTCCCTTTATAAGCCAGTGCGCCGCCTTCGATGGAGGTGCTGTGTGCACGAGCGTACATGATCACTCGCACTTCTGTTCTGTTTTTTCATGATTCTATCGTTGCGTTTCTATAAAGGCTTCGAAGATGAGCAAAACGAGGGCGCGACGATGCGAGCGCCGGTGGCGCGTGCGCGACGATGCGAGCGCCGGTGGCGCGTGCGCAACGATGCGAGCGCCGGTGGCGCGTGCGCGACGATGCGAGCGCCGGTGGCGCGTGCGCAACGAAGCGAGCGCGTCGGTCGGGTAGACGCGGGCTTAGCCCCGGTGAGGTCCTGTGGATCCCCGCAACACAAGTTCGGGCTGGAACAGAAATTCCTCGGTGGTCGTATAGGTACCACGCATCTGCCCCACCAGCAGGTCGATGGCCGTTCTGCCCATCGAGTCGATCGGCTGGCGCACGGTGGTCAGTGGAGGATCGGTAATGCCCATCAGGACCGAATCGTCGTACCCGACAACCGAGATGTCGCGTGGCACCTCGAGTCCCGCTCGACGCGCCGCTCGCATCGCACCGAGCGCAAGCATGTCGCTGGCGCACACCATCGCAGTCGCCCCGGCCGAGATGAGCCGCGAGCCACCGGCCTGGCCCGCCTCCATGGAATAGAGGCCGCGCACGATGAGGTCGTCATCTACGTCGCAACCGAGCCTCGCCAGCACACGCAGTGCCGCCTCGACCTTTCGCTGCGAAGGCACGCTATCCGGGGTCCCCATGAGCAGGCCGATGCGACGGTGCCCAAGTTGGTGAAGATGCACCACGGCCTGCTCGGCAGCAGCGCCGTCGTCCGTCGACACCGTCGGGAAGGCAAGGTTTTCCGCGCGAGCGCTCACGAGGACCGTGGGCAGGCCCACCGCGGTCAGTCGTTTGTAGTGTGAATGCGGCGAGTCCGAGCCGTTGTAGTTCCCACCCAAAAAGATCACGCCGCTCACGTGCTGCTCGAGCATGAGGTCAATGCAGTCCGACTCCGAGACGCCGCTCGCGTTCAGCGTGTAGAGCACGGGTGTATATCCGCGCTGCACGAGCGCACCACCGACGACGTCGGCGAGCGCTGGGAAGATCGGGTTTTGCAGCTCAGGCAGGACGAGCCCTACGAGGCGAGCGCCCTCGCCACGCAGCTTGCTGGGACGCTCGTAGCCGAGAACGTCCAGTGCGGTAAGCACCGCCTGTCGTGTAGCCGGCGCGACGCCGGGCCTGCCGTTGAGCACGCGGCTCACGGTCGCGGGGCTCACACCGACCTTGGCCGCGACCTCGGCAAGTTTCTTCGACATGTCGCCAGTTTACGCAACCACTTGCGGGACAATGCAAACGCGCGTCAACGCGGTGCACGGCCTCGTGGTCTCCGCGAATATGTGGGCTGCTCAACCGGGGTTCGGGGACGTCCAGGTCCGCCAGCTACAGGTCCGCCGCCATGTCGGCAAAGTGCGCGTAGTCCTTCTTGAACGCCACCGCGATCGTGTCTGTGGGACCCGAGCGGTGCTTCGCGACGATGAAGTCCGCCTCTCCAGGTCGGTTGTCGCGGTCGTACGCGTCGTCGCGGTGAAGAAGGATGACGATGTCGGCATCCTGCTCGATCGCACCGGACTCACGCATGTCGGAAAGCATGGGTCGCTTCTCCGTGCGCTGCTCTGCGCCACGGTTGAGCTGCGAGATCGCGATGACGGGCACCTGGATCTCCTTGGCGAGCAGCTTGAGCGCGCGCGAGAACTCGGAGACCTCTTGCTGGCGGGACTCGACCTTGCGGCCGGAGCTCATGAGCTGGAGGTAATCGACCACCACGAGCTGGAGGTCGTGCTGCTGCTTGAGGCGCCTGCACTTGGCGCGGATCTCCATGAGCGACATGTTGGGGCTGTCGTCGATAAACAGAGGCGCCTTCGCGATGCGCGCGGCGGTGGAGGCGAGCCGTTCCCAGTCGTTGGGGCCCATCGGTCCTTTTGTGAGTTTGGTGAGCTTCACGCCCGCCTCGGCGGCGAGCATGCGCTTGGTGATCTCCTCGCGGCTCATTTCGAGCGAGAAGATGACCGATGCCTTGCCGTGGGCGATGGAAGCAGAGCGCGCGATGTCGAGGCCGAGCGTCGACTTACCGATGGCGGGCCGTGCGGCGAGGACGATCATCTGGCCCGCCTGGAAGCCGCCGGTGAGCTCGTCGAGCTGTCGGAACCCGCTGGGAATGCCCAGCATCTGGCCGTCGCGGCTCGACGCCGCGTCGATCTCCTCGAGGGTGCGCTCCATGACGTCGCCGATGGGCAGGAAGTCCTCGGAGTTGCGTCGCTCGGTGACCGCGAAGATCTCGGACTGCGCGCTGTCGACCACGTCGTCGACCTCGGCGCCGTCCGCGTCGTAGCCCATGTTGGCGATGCGGGTGCCCGCCTCGACCAGCTTGCGCAGGATCGACTGCTCGCGGACCAAGCGGGCGTAGTAGCCTGCCGACGCCGCGGAGGGAACGATCGAGATGAGGGTGTGGAGGTACTCGGCGCCGCCGATGCGGGCGAGATTGCCCGCCTTCTGCAACTCGGAGCCGACGGTGAGGGCGTCGACTGGATCGCCGGAGTTGTACAACTTGGTCGCGGTGTCGAACACCATCTCGTGGGCGGGCCTGTAGAAGTCGTTCGCCCTGACCACTTCGATGACATCTGCCATCGCGTCCTTGGAGAGCATCATTGCGCCCAGGACTGATTGTTCCGCCTCGACGTTTTGCGGGGGAGTGCGGTCCAGGGTGCGCGGAGAATACGCCGCCTCGAGCTCATCGACCGACATGCCCGTTACCCCTCTTTCGCATTGCTTCCGGTACTCGCATTCTCATCAAGCGAGTCTCCCACCCGGCTGTGACACGCAACTCTAGGGAGCGCCGGCGTGGCCCACAAACGCTGGGCCGTGGACGGGCCGTGGACGGTCTGTGTACACACACGGCGGGGGGTGGGGACAGGGGCACCCATT
>JAYTGI010000368.1:0-9428 GCA_043733605.1 Demequina sp.
GCCGACGGCGGCACGTCCAACTGCCTCGCGCTCGTGAACTTCTGGCGCACGCTGTCAAACCTCAAGCTCGACATCTCGGCGAATGATCGCGGATGCCGAACGGGCACTAACTTTTGGGCCGTTTCGCAGGCCGTGTCAATGCGCAGGCTGGACATCTCGGGCGGCAACCTGTCGCTCATGGACTACTGCACGGCGGGCCCGCAATTCGCGAGCGGCGGCTTCATCGCCGACTCAAAGCTGCCGTTCACGATCAACGGTTCGCAACAGCAGTGGCTCGTCCGCAACTCGATAGTCGGCGGGTGGAGCAACGGCGTGTGGAACCAGGTGTTCTCCGGAGTGGTGGGGGCGCCGAGCGATGCGAACTTCCCCGCCGACCCGTACACGACGCTCCCCACCACCTCGGTGAGCAGGGAGAAGCCGTACCTGTTCGTCGATGCGGCGGGCGATTACAACGTGAGGGTTCCCTCCGCGCAGACCGATTCGAGCGGTGTCTCTTGGGATGAGGGCATGACCGCAGGGCGCACCGTCCCGATCAGCGATTTCTACATTGCGAAGCCGGGCGACTCGGTCAGTCGAATTAACTCCCAACTCGCGCAAGGGAAGAATCTGCTCCTCACGCCTGGTGTGTACGACATCGGCTCGACCATCAAGGTCAAGCGTGCCAACACCGTCGTTCTCGGAATGGGCCACGCCACGCTGACCTCGTCAGGAGGCGCCACGACCATGAACGTCGCCGACGTGCCCGGAGTGGTGATTGCGGGAGTGAGCTTCGACGCTGGCCCCCAGAAGTCGGATGCGCTCCTGGTAGTTGGCAAGAAGTCAAACGGTCAGGCACACCAGAAGTCGGTGGCGGGAAACCCCACGACGCTTTCGGACGTGTACTTCCGCGTCGGAGGAGCTCACGAGGGTTCGGTCGACACGGCGCTCGTCATCAATAGCGATGACGTGCTGGTTGACCACACGTGGGTGTGGCGCGCGGATCACGGCCTTGAGGGCTTCACTCAAGGCGTCAACGGCGACACCGACCGCTGGAACACCAACATCGGGCGCGTCGGCGTGGTCGTCAATGGCGACAACGTGACCGCAACGGGCCTGTTCGTCGAGCACTTCCAGACGTACAACACCATGTGGAACGGTGATGGCGGCACGGTGGTGCTTTACCAAAACGAGTTGCCGTACGACCCGCCCACTCAGGCGAACTGGACGCAACCAGACGGCACGCTTGGCTACCCGGGCTACAAGGTCGCAGACGACGTGACGACGCACAAGTTGTACGGCGCAGGTGTGTACGTCTTCAACCAAAACAACCCGGCGATCATCACGGAAAACGGCTTCGAGGTGCCGGACAACCCCGGAGTGCAGTTGCACCACATCATGACCGTCAACCTCAGCGCAGGGACCATCAACCATGTGGTCAACGGGGTGGGGGGAGCGGCCACGACAGGCAGCATCGGCGTTCCGGTGTACATCACCCACTACCCCACGCCATAACGACGAGGGGGCGCACCGTGTATGAGCGGCGCGCCCCCGCCCGTCGGGTCGGGGAGCAGGGACGATGCGCACACCGCGTGGGACCACACCCGGCGCGCGTGCATCGCACGCGTCCGCGTCCGGGTTAGCCTCGCATGGTGAGCAACTCAGGTGGCGAAGACGGCCGCGACGGCGACGGTTGGCCCGACGGTCGGCGTCGGCCCATGCCTCCCTCGATTCCTCCGAGAAACAACGGCTCCCCGCGCGCTCCCACGCCCGAGCCAGAAGGAACCGCGCCTCGCCATCCCGCGGTGCCGCCAAGGAGGTCTGTGCAGGACTCTCGCGGGCGTCCCGCTCGACCAGACATCACGCGGCAAGGAACGCAGTGGCCCTCCGCGACCAGGCCCTCCTCAACGCGGCCGTCTTCGAGCGCGCCGTCTTCCACCTCGCCGAGCGACTCACGGTCGCAGGGTACGCAGTCGCCGCATGCGAATGCACAGTCGTCCGGGCCACAGTCGTCCAGGCCACAGGCGCCGAGGCCACAGTCTCAGGGTGCCCAGTCGCAGGGCGCCCTGTCGCCACATGCTCCGGCACAGCGCATCCCAACACAGCGCGCTTCGCACACGCGCCCGCCGGACGGCCCTCCGGTACGGCCCGTCACTCAAGAGCGCGGGCCTTCGGCAGATCTGGCAACACGGCGCAAACCCCAACGCTCCAAGTGGCGCCGAGCGCGGCTCGTACTCGTGGCGCTTGTCGCCGTCCTGGCGGTCTCCGGCATCGTGATCAATGCATGGGTCGAACAGCGCATCACGCATGTCGACGCGCTGAGCGGCGCCGCCAACACGCCCGGTCAGACGTATCTCATCGTCGGCTCGGACTCGAGGGAAGGGTGGATGGACGACGGCACTGTGGGCGCCCGCACCGACACCATCATGTTGATAAATCAACCCGCGCACGGCCCCACCGCGCTCATTTCCATCCCTCGCGACTCGTATGTGGACATCCCGGGTTACGGTCAGAACAAGATCAATGCGGCCTTCGCCTTCGGGGGCCCACAGCTCCTTGTCCAGACCGTCGAGCAACTCAGTGGTCTCACGATCGACCGCTATGTCGAGGTCGGATTTCTGGGAGTCGAAAACGTGGTCAACGGGCTCGGAGGGGTCGATTTGTGTTACGACGCGGACGTGAACGACCCTTACAGCACGCTCGTGTGGCAAGCGGGATGCCATCAGACCGACGGCGCGACGGCTCTCGCGTTCTCGCGCTGGCGCCATGGAGATCTGTTGGGCGACATTGGCCGGGTGCTGCGTCAACAGCAAGTCGTGTCGGCGGTGGCGAAGAAAACCATGAGCCCCTCGACCTTCCTCAATCCCTTCAAGGCCAAGACGGTGGCGGAGGCGGGCCTCGACAGTTTCAGGGTGAGCAACGGTACCCACGCTCTGGACCTGGCGCGCATGGCAATGGTGTTCAACGCCGCCAGGGGAGCCGATGCGGTGACGGGCACGCCGCCGATCTCGTCCATTGACTACCGGGTGGATGGCGTCGGCTCTTGCGTGTTGCTCAATCCGGACACTATTGGTGAGTTTTGGGCTCAGATCGCGGCGGGCACCTATGCACCTGGCACCAAGGTGGGCGGGGTGGGTTAAGGCGTCCGGCGCGCCCCTGCAGCTCCCCAGCGATCACAGCGTGGGGTAGTCGGATAGCGCGGCGCTCAATCCCCAACGCACAGCCTTGGTCGCGAGTGCGCCCCCAGGCCCGCCGACGCTTCGCACCCACCGGCTGTCGATGCCCAGTTCATGGCGCGCCCAAGTGGGCAACAGGGCCACTCCGCCTGCGGCGATGAGCGCGTACGGGGCGCGAGCGGTCCACGGCAGCGGTGGCTCGTGCAACAGGAAGTGCGCGGTGTCCCTCGCGGCCTCGGTCGCTGCGAGTTCGGGTCGGTACCTGTCGAGCGCCGCAGCGAGTTCGGTGGTGGTGGTAGGCACGTCAGTTGCCCCGAGGGCGACGGCGACCCGCGCCGCTTGGCTCACATACTCGTCAGCCTCGGAGGCGCTCAGCGGACGCGCGCCATATCGCTGGTGAGCTGTGAGGAACGAGTCCGCCTCCGCGATGTGCACCCACGTGAGCAAGTGCGGGTCGCTTGCCCTGTACTCGCGGCCATCGGGGGCCTTGCCGCGCACGCGTTCGTGGACGGCGCGAATGCGATCGATCATCGCTTGCGCATCGTCCGCCGCGCCAAACGTTGTGTAAGCCAGGAATGTCGAGGTGCGCTCGAGCCGCCCCCACGGGTCCCCGCGATACCCGGAGTGGCCCGCCACTCCCGCCATGGTCAGCGGGTGGAGCGACTGCAACAAGAGTGCGCGCAGGCCACCCACCCACATGGACGCATCCCCGTGGACTCGTCGAATCGCGGACCCCTTTGGGAACCAGCGCGGCCCTGGGGTTTCGTGAACCAGCCTCCTGGCATCGTGACCATTTGGCCCCGCGACGCGCGCAAACAGGGCCTCGCCGACGCGCGAACGGACACGCGCCACGGGACTTGCTGAAGGAGTCACCCTTCCAGTATGGCCCAGCAGGTCAGGCGTTCTGGTCGATCGGCTTGGCCTTCCAGATGCGGTCGAGATAATCCTGAATAGAGCGATCCGAGGAGAAGAAGCCGCTGCGGGCCACGTTCAGGACCGCAGAACGGCTCCACGACTCTTGATCTGCGTAGGCGGCTTCGACCCTGGCTTGAGCGTCGAGGTAAGAGCGGAAGTCGGCGAGGGCCATGAACCGATCGCGCTCGGTGAGGGAAGCGAAGATCGACGTCACGGCGCCTCCGCGATCACCGTCGGTGAACGCGCCTGACGCGATCATGTCGAGTGCGGCCTTGAGGTCCGCATCGGACTCGTAGAACTCGTCGGGGTGATAGCCGCGTACCTGGAGTGCGGCGGCCGCTGGCTCATCCATCCCAAAGAGGAAGAAGTTCTCATCGCCAACGAGTTTGCGGATCTCGACGTTGGCGCCGTCGTCCGTGCCGATTGTCAGGGCCCCATTCAGCGCGAACTTCATGTTTCCGGTGCCGGACGCTTCCTTGCCTGCCAACGAGATCTGTTCGGAGAGGTCCGCTGCCGGAATGAGCGTCTCGGCGAGCGTCACGTTGTAGTTCGCAGGGAACGCGACCTTGAGGCGGCCCTTGAGCGAGGCATCGGCGTTGATCGTGCGACCAACCGCGTTGATGAGCTCGATGGTCTCTTTGGCGCGCACGTACCCGGGAGCGGCCTTGGCTCCAAAGACGAATGTGCGGGGTGTGACCGTGTCGAGCGTGATGCGGCCAGAGCGAATTCCCTCATAAAGCGACACGATGTGGAGCAACTTGAGGCTCTGCCTCTTGTACTCGTGGAGACGCTTGACCATCGCGTCGACCATGCCGTCCCCGGCGAGCTCGATGCCGTCGCGGTGGGAAAGGACCCCGGCCAAGCGCACCTTGTTTGCGGTTTTGATCTCGCGGAAGCGGCGCGTGAATTCGGCATCGTCCGCAAGTGGCTCGAGGCGGCTCAATTGACTGAGGTCGGTAACCCAGCCATCACCGATCGCCTCGGTGATCAGGCCGGACAGTCTGGGATTTGACAGGCGCATAAAGCGGCGCGGCGTGACGCCGTTGGTCACGTTAGTGAACTTCTCGGGCCACATCTGCGCGAAGTCAACGAGCAGCTTCTCCGCCAAAAGCTTTGAGTGTAAGGCGGCCACACCATTGACCTTGAAACCCGCGACGGTGGCCAGGTGAGCCATTCGCACCGCCCTGACGGGCTGCTCGGCAACTATCGACATGCGCCTCACGCGCAACTCGTCTCCGGGGTAGGCGGCGCGGACCTCTTCCACGAACTCCTCATTGATCCGGTAGATGATCTCGAGGTGGCGGGGGAGCAGTTTGCCGAGAAGGTCGGTTGGCCACACTTCGAGTGCCTCGGGAAGCAGCGTGTGGCACGTGTACGCGAAGACCTGTTGCGTGATGCCCCAGGCCTTGTCCCAATCCCAGCCCTTCTCGTCCACCAGGATGCGCATGAGTTCGGGAACCGCGATCACAGGGTGCGTGTCGTTCAGTTGCCACGTGATGCGGTCCGGCAGGTTCTCAAGAGGGTAGTCGGGCGGCAAGACGTTGTTCAGGAAGTCGCGCAGCGACGCCGCCACAAAGAAGTACTGCTGCTGGAGACGCAGTTCCTTGCCTTGAGGCGTCGAGTCTTCGGGGTAGATGACCTTCGAAATGTTTTCTGCAACGGTCTGGGCGCGAACGGCCTCCTCGTAATCTCCCGAGTTGAAGATCTGGAGGTCGAAGGCCTGTGTCGCCTTGGCGCTCCAGAGACGCAGCGTGTTGACGCGTCCGTTTCGGTACCCGGGGACCATGTAGTTATAGGGGACGGCCATGACGTGCCATCCCGGAAGCCACGCGCGTGCACCGTCGGCGCCACTGGAGGCCTTCTCGGTGTGCCCGCCAAAGTGCACCTCCACCGCGTTCTCGGGGTGAGCGATCTCCCAAGGCGAACCGAGGCTCAACCAGTTGTCCGGCTTCTCCACTTGCTTGCCGTCGACAAAGGTCTGGCGGAAGATGCCGTACTCATAGCGGATCCCGTACCCGATCGAAGGCACGTTCAGCGTTGCGAGCGAGTCGATAAAGCAGGCGGCGAGGCGGCCGAGGCCGCCGTTGCCAAGGCCTGGCTCGACCTCGACGGCACGCAAATCCTCGATGTCGATCCCCAGGCCGCGCAATGACTCGGCCGCGATCACTTCGAGGTCCGCGGCGAGCATGCTGTTCTCGAGTTGAGGGCCGAGCAAGAATTCCGCCGAGAGGTACGCGACGGTCTTGGCTTGGTCGTGGTACTGGTTGCGCAGTGTCTCAAGCCACCTCGTCATGAGGTAGTGGCGAACGGTCGTGGCGAGCGCTAGGTACTTGTCGTTTTCCGAGGCCCTGTCCAGGTCTACGCCCAGGCTGAAGTTGAGTTCACGCAGGAACTCTCGGGTGAAGCTCTCGACGGTGTGCTGGCGTGCCGCAACGGGCGGAGTGTTCTCATTCACAGGCACCAATGTAATCGCTTGCACTCAGAACGGGAACTCGATGGGCGTGGCGAAACATGATTGCAATCTGCGTGTACGAAATCTGCCGATTTGCGGGATTGGACCTTGACGATGGTTACATCGCGATATATCGTGTACATATCGCTTGGTTGAAAGGAGCGCCTTATGAGGCATTTATCACGACACAATGGTCCCCGGTCAGGGGATGGAGATGGTCCGCAGGCCGCGTGGGGCCGTCACGGCCAGTTCGGCGACCATGAAGGTGCATTCGGGCCGCGCGGCGGCAGAGGCCCACGCGGTGGTCGCGGAGCAGGGGAGCGCAGGGGTCCACGAGGTGGACGCGCGCGGGGAGACATCCGTGCAGCGATCCTCGTGCTTCTCGCTGAGCAACCGCGGCACGGCTACGACTTGATTCGTGCCATCGAGGAACGCAGCGGGGGACTGTGGACCCCGAGCGCCGGATCGATCTACCCGACCTTGCAGGCGCTGGAGGACGAGGGACTGCTCACGATCGCTACCGTGGAGGGTCGGCGCAACGCGTCGCTCACTGCGGAGGGACTCGTGTGGGTAGATGAACACGCGGAGCAAAACCAGGGCCTTTTTGAGACCGATGGGGCAGGTGACGCCGCGGTTTCGCTCCGGGCCGAGCTGATGGATTTGCGGCACGCAGCGATGCACGTCGCACGCAGGCACGACAGGGGTGACTTGGCCGCGTCGGCACTTGAGATCCTGGTCAAGGCACGCAAGGACATGTATCGCCTTCTCGCGGACGACGAGGGCTAAGGGACTCTCGCACGAGGACAAGCATTGACGAGGCGTCCTGCCGAGAGGCGCCGTGCCTCTTCAGCGCATTCCCAAGGAGCACGCGGCGGCCGAAGGAGCACACGGCGGTCGAACGGCGTGCCCTACTCGAACAGGGCGCTGACCGATTCGCCACTGTGAATGCGGCGCACCGCCTCCGCGAAGGCAGGGGCAACCGAGATCACCGTGAGTTTCTCGTGAGCGAACGCGGCGCCGTGCGGCACCGTGTCGGTGGTGACAACTTCGGTGACCCTGTCGTTTCCCGCGATGCGATCGAGCGCGCCATTCGCGAAGATGGCGTGCGTGCACGCGACCCTGATGGCGCGCGCACCCCGGTCTTCAAGAAGCCCGACGATCGCGTCGACTGTACTTCCGTTGGCAATCTCGTCGTCCAGCACGATGATGTCGCGGCCCTCAACATCACCAATGATCGAGGTGATCCTCACTCGGTCATCGGGGAATCGTTCCTTCGCACCGGCCGCAACGGGCACATCCAGCAACTTCGCGAGCCGCGCCGCGTTCTTCGCGTTCCCCAGGTCGGGGGA
Organism: Demequina sp.; assembly: GCA_043733605.1. GTDB lineage: Bacteria > Actinomycetota > Actinomycetes > Actinomycetales > Demequinaceae > Demequina. Next base: position 7,869 of record JAYTGI010000368.1, read on the forward strand.
GACCACGGTAGTCCGGGACAGGTCGAGTGCGGCGAAGTGGCCGGAGAGCTCGCGGAGCGCGTGCAACTGGTCAACTGGAACCCTAAAGAACGCGTGCACCTGCGGCGCGTGGAGCGCCATCGTGAGCACGCGATGTGCACCGGCCGCCGTGAGCATGTCCGCGACCAGCCGCCCACCAATGGAAATGCGAGGTGCGTCCTTCTTGTCAGACCGGGCATAGGCAAAGTGCGGCATTACGACGGTGATGCGCCTGGCGGAGGCTCCGCGGGCGGCGTCGATCATCAGGAGCAACTCGACCAGGTTCTCCTGAGTGGGAGCCACGATGGGTTGCACCAGGTAGACGTCGCGTTCGCGACAGTTATCGAGGAGTTGGACCTGGAGGCAGTCATTCGCGAAGCGATCGGTCTGGGACGCGCGCAGCGGGATTCCGAGGTGATCGCACATTCGCTTGGCAAATTGCGCCCCGCCTTGGCCAGCAAACACCCGAATATCGTCCACGCCTCGAATCCTATCGGCGAGAGGGAGTGGCGTGGGCGACAGGAGTCCCGGTGCGCGGAGTGGTTCCTCGAAACGGAAGTGGGCCGTGTCGCACCTACTAGTGGCCGCTGCGGGGGTATATCTCGCTCACCAGATCGGCAAAGTGCTCCACAACGACCTTGCGCCGCACCTTCATCGAGGCAGAGAACTCGCCTTCGGCCTCGGTCAGTGAGCGAGGCAGCACCTTGAACTTGCGAATTGACTCAACCTTAGAAACGGTCGCGTTCGCGCGATTCACAAGTTCCTTGAGGTGAGCCAGGACGTCGGGGTGAGTTCCGGCCTCGGTCACCGTCATCGCGGGAAGGCCCCGTTGAGATAGCCAGTGGCGCAGCATCGGCTCGTCGAGAGCGATGAGCGCCGCGACGAAAGCCTGGCCGTCGCCAATGACGACAACCTCCTGAACCATGGCATCGGTCCTGATCGCGTCCTCGAGCCCTGCAGGCTGCACGTTCTTGCCGGCATCCAGGACGATGATTTCCTTCTTCCTGCCCGTCAACGTGAGGTAGCCGTCCGCGTCGAGCGAGCCGAGGTCTCCCGTCGCAAACCATCCGTCATTGAGAACCTCAGCCGTCAGTTCGGGAGCGTGGCGGTAGCCAGCGAAGATGTTCGGACCCTTGAGTAGCACCTCGCCGTCGTCGGCGATGCGCACGGAGGACCCTGGAAGCGGCTTGCCGACGGTACCGATACGAGACGCGAACTGCGGGTTGCAGGTTGTAGGGGCCGACGACTCGGTGAGGCCGTAGCCCTCAAGGACTGCGACGCCGAGCCCGGTGAAGAAGTAGCCGAATCGTGGAGCGAGCCTGGCGCCGCCACACACGATGTATCGCATCTGGCCGCCCATCGCGTCGCGAATCTTGTGAAGAACCAACCGGTCCGCGAGCGCCAACTGAAGCGCGAGGATCGGTCCAAGGCGGCCGCCTTGGCGCGCTTCTGCGGCTTCGCGGGACACCTTCGCGGCCCAATTGAAGAGCTTCTGCTTCACGCCGCCGCCTGTCCTTGCCTCGGCGGTGTTGTAGAACGCCT
>JAYTGI010000369.1:0-3490 GCA_043733605.1 Demequina sp.
CCCGCTCTACCAGTGGCGACAGCCGCGGAGTCCAGCGCGCCATTCCCGCGGGCAGACATGTACGAGATCCCGTACAACCAGGTCCGCAAGATGGCGTGCTCCTTCGGTTGGGACTGGGGGCCGGTGACAAACACGGCGGGGCTCTGGCGCGAAGTGGTGCTCGAACGCACCCCTCGTGGCCGCATCGACCGTGCCCTGCTGGAGGGCACCTGGGACGGTGGTGCCGTGTTGCGCGGCACCGTGAACTGCGAGGGCGAACTCGCGGATATCGCCGTCGAGGTGAGGGACGCCGTTGGCGACCTCGTGGAGTCGGGGAGCTTTACGGTAGTGGGGGGAACGTGCGGGATCGAGCTGCGCGTGCCGCAAGCCTCGCAGTGGAACGTTGCGGGGAGAGGCGAGCAGCCCTTGTACTCCGTAGTGCTCATCGCCACAACCGAAGACGGGTTGGCGGTTGACACTGTCACTCGACGCCTAGGGTTCCGGCTGCTCGAGCTCATTCAAACGCGAGACGACATCGGCGAGTCCTTTGCATTTCATGTCAATGGTGCGCGCGTGTGGGCGCGCGGATTCAACTGGATCCCTGCCGATGTTCTCCCCGAGCGTGTCACGCGCTACCAGATACGTGGCTTGATTTCGGATGTTGCCGCTACAGGGGCAAACATGCTCCGCGTGTGGGGCGGGGGAGTGATCGAGTCCGACGACTTCTTCGACGCCTGCGACGAGTTGGGCATCCTCGTATGGCAAGACTTCTCCTTTGCGTGCGCCGCCTATCCCGAGGATGACATCCAGGCCACACGCGTCACGCTCGAGGTCGAGGACGCCGTTGAGCGAGTCGGCTACCGGCCGTCATTGGCCCTGTGGTGTGGGTGCAACGAGAACCTGTGGGGACACGAGGATTGGGGTTGGAAGGACACCCTTGGCGAAGATGGCCCTTGGGGCGCTCGCTTGTACTTCGAGGTCATTCCCGATGCCCTTTCCAGGCTCGACCCGCATCGGCCGTACGTGCCGGGCTCGCCATTCTCGGCCGATCGCTCCGCACATCCGAACGACCAGACGATGGGCACGACCCACCACTGGGACACCTGGAACCTCATCGACTACTCCGAGTTCGAAAACAAGAGGTCTCGTTTCGCCTCGGAGTTCGGTTGGCAGGCACCCAGTTCATGGCCGACGTTGGTCGCAGCCATCGGCGGCGTGCCGTCCGGTGCAAAGGATGAGCGTCTGCCGCGTCTTCAGAAGGCCTTCGAGGGTGCTCAAAGTCTCGCCAGAGGCATCCAGGAGCATTTCGGGACCGATGACGATGCGGGTGCGGAGTGGTACCTGAAAGCGCAGATCGTGCAGGCTCGCGCAATCCGTGCGGGTGTAGGCCGTTTTCGCAGTCTCCATGACACGTGCTCAGGTGCGCTGTGGTGGCAGTTCAATGACTGCTGGCCCGGCTTTTCGTGGTCCGTCGAGGACGTGAACGGTCGGCGCAAGCTCTCGTACTTTGCCGCGCGGGAAGTCATGGCCGCGCGTGCCGTCATTCCGACAGCAGACGGATCACCCCACGCGCTCACGCTCGTGAACGACCTGGCAGAGCCTTGGGTCGGGGACGTCACGGTCACGGTGATCAACGCTCAAGGCTCGATTCTGTTGCGCACAGAGACGGCGACGACGGTGCCCGCAGACGGATTCCTCGTGGTCGGCCCCGAAGCGCTGCCCGAAGGCGCGTGCGCCGTCGTTGTCGACGCGGGCGACCTGAGAGCGGCCAGATGGATCGTGCCCGACCGAGACATCCCTTCCTTTACCGCCGAGGCTCGCCTCAAGGCGATTCGCGACGACTCGGGTGCATGGCGCGTCACAGTGTCGGTATCGAGCTTGGTGCGTGACCTGGTTCTTCTCACCGAACTGCACCCGCTCCTTGCGGAAGCCCGCGTATCGACGCAACTCCTGGTGCTGCTTCCAGGCGAAGAGGCAACCTTTGTGGTGACGGGGGCCGCAAAGGGGGCAATTTCAGGCGACGACTGGGGGCGTCTTCTCAAGGCGGGCAATCCGCTGAGCGTGGTCGCTGGGGAGGCCTAGTGCCGTACTTCGACATGACGGTCGCTGATCTCGAGCGATACAGGCCCGACGTGGCAATTCCCGTCGATTTCGACGCTCGGTGGCAGGACACCCTCGACGAGGCGCGATCGCACGACCTCGCCCTTGTGCTCGAGAGGCAAACGAGCCCGATGACCGCGTTTGTGGTCGACGACGTGACCTTCGCGGGGTTTGGCGGCGACCCCGTCAAAGCGTGGTTGGTGCGCCCTCGCGACGGCGAGGGACCGCTCCCGCTCGTAGTCGAGTACAACGGGTACGGCGGAGGCAGGGGGCTCCCGCACGAGCGGATACTGTGGCCGGCAGTTGGGTACGCGTACCTGTTCATGGATTCGCGCGGCCAAGGATCCGCATGGGGCTCGGGAGGCAACACCGCGGACGCCTCTGGTGGAGGAGAAGCGGGCGCACCGGCCCTGCCTGGCTTCATGACTCGGGGAATCCTCGACTTCTCCACCTACTACTTCAGGCGACTCATCAGTGATGCGGTGCGTGCTCTCGACGTGGCGGTGGCTCTTCCTGGAATCGACAGGAAGAGGATTGCTGTCGCGGGCGCGAGCCAGGGCGGCGGGCTTGCGATCGCGGCCGCCGGGTTGAGCTCAGTTCCCAGCGCCGCGCTCGTGGACGTGCCCTTCTTGTGCCATATCGCCCGTGGAGTGGCCATCGCAGAGCAGGATCCGTATCAAGAGGTGGCGCGCTACCTCGCGGTGCACCGCGACAACACGGCGCGTGCCATGCACACGCTGTCGTACGTCGACGGTGTCACTCTTGCCGCTCGCGCCACCGCGTCGGCCCTCTTCTCGGTGGCCCTACGTGACGATGTGTGCCCCCCATCCACTGTGTACGCCGCCTTCAACGCCTGGAAGGGCGATGCGAGCATCAACGTGTACGACTTCAACGGTCACGAGGGCGGGCAAGCGTTCCAACAGGTGCGGCAGGCCGACTTCCTGGCCCAACTTTGGGCAGTATGAGGCTCAAGCCACGTGGGGCCACGTATCGCGCGATCGAGAAGAGTCGCGCGCATTGCCGCGTCCCGCGCCGGTTTGGATCCTCCTTCGGCGTAGGAACTCGACGGGCACCGTGACACGTCAACGCAAGCGCTCGACCGCGCCACCCGAGCATGCCGGTTCGCACATCGACCCGCAGCATCTCACCCGCTCCTTCATTCGCCTGTACCGATCGGAACGCGGGATTCTCGCCCTCGCCGCGGCGGCGTTCTTCATCAAGCACGCGCCCGTGTGGATCGCGCCCTTCATGTCGGCGGTCGTGATCGACACAGTGGTGAGGCACGCCTCGGCGACCCGCCTGGTGGTGGCGGGAGGCGTCATGGCCGTGAGCTTGCTCTTCAACTACCCGGCAACCCTGTATTACGTGCGGCGGCAGAGTCTGGCAATTCGAAACGTCGAGGCCGAACTGC
>JAYTGI010000370.1:0-3480 GCA_043733605.1 Demequina sp.
GTTCGCGGAGGTCGGGAATCGACGCCCACGCGGCCACCTGGTCTAGGTACCTCCACGCAAACTCCTCGAGCAAGGCCTTGCTCTCTGGCGTAGCCCCCAGGGAGGCATCGGCGGGGAAGGGCACGAGCATGTAGAGGTTCTCGTGGCCGACGGGTGCTGACGCCGGATCATTGGGGGTCACGCGAGAGACATACACCGATGCGGGGAAGGGCGGCTCGAGCTCGCCCTTGCCCACGATCTTGTTGAAGTTCGCCTCCCAATCGCGCGAGAAGAACAGCGTGTGGTGAGCGAGCTCGGGAAGTTCTCCACGCACGCCCGCGAACACCAGCAACGCGCTGACTCCCGGCGATCGGTGCTTCCACCGCTTCTCGGGCTGCCACTGGTGCGGCGCGTCGAGAAGTTCCGTCTCGGTGTGATGCATGTCCGCACCTGACACGACTGCGTTGGCCGCGAGCACCTCTCCGGACGCGAGCTCAACCCCCGAGGCAAGACCGTCGTCCCCCACCACGATGCGGGTCACATTGGTCGACGTGCGAATCTGGACGCCCTCGGCAAGAGCGACGCGCTCCAAGGCGCGAATCACCTCGTACATGCCGCCACGCGGGTACCGCACGCCATCGGTGAGGTCCAGGTGGCTCATGAGTGAGAACAGGCTAGGCGCACGCTTGGGCGAGCTGCCTAGGAACACGGCGTGGAAGCCCAGGATCTTGCGCAAGCGCTCGTCACGCACCCGACCGGCCACCTTGGAACCCAAGGACTTGGTCAGCAGTGAGGCGAGCATCGGCAGCCTGCGGATCACGCGCGCGTTCGCTACCTTGTCGGGCCGCTCAAACGTGGTGTAAAGGAAGCGATCGAGAGCAAGATCGTAGAGTTGCTTGGACTCGGCAGCGTAAGCGCGCATCGCGTCGCCGTCGCCTGGCGACATTCGGTTGAAGAGCGCGTAGTTGGCCTCTGGGTCCGCGACAACGTCGAGCGCCTCTGCGGGACCCGCGGCGTCGTCACCCTCGAAAAACACGCGGTACCTCGGGTCGAGGTCGATGAGGTCGAGTTGATCCTCGGCGGAAGTGCCCATGAGGGCGAAGAACTGATCGAAAGCCTCGCGCATCAGGTACCACGAGGGCCCCGTGTCCCAGCGGTACCCGTCGATCTCGAGCAGGCTGGCCCTGCCTCCGACGAGCGCGTGGCGTTCAAGCAGGGTCACCGTAGCGCCGCCCCTGGCAAGCAGCGCCGCAGCGGCGAGGCCGCCGACGCCAGCGCCGATCACGATGATGCGCGGGCCTTGCGTCATGCGGACCTCCTCGCGGCGATCGGCCACGGGCATACGTTTCGCGCGGCCAGTGCGGCCTTCACGGGGTTTGATACGCGTACACGCTCGGAACACAGGCGGCTCGCGGGCGTGCGTTCAATGCGCCGTAACAGTCGCGAGTAGATGTCGATCGTGGTCGCGACGGCGATACGCGCACGCCGCGGCAGGGCGGGCAGACACAGTTCCGCAGCCCTGATGTCGGCCTTGCAATCGTCGACCAGATCGGCGAGCACCGCGTCCGTGAGGCTGTTGGCCGTGACCCCTGGGAAGTACGAGCGGCCAAGCGCCTCCGTGTCGGTCGCGAGGTCGCGCAAGAAGTTGATCTTTTGATAGGCGGCGCCGAGGCGTCTGGCGCCCTCGCGCACGTCAGGCGATGCGTGACCAGGCCCTTCGGGAGTGGCCACAAAGGCCGCGAGACACATCTCGCCGATCACCTCGGCTGAACCGTACACGTAGCGGTCGAAGCTGGCAGGGGTGTGCTCGGTGGTCTCGAGGTCCATGCGCATCGACGCAAAGAACGGCGCCGTCATGTCCTTGGTGAGGCCCACCTCACGTGCGGTCAGGCCAAAGGCGTGCGCCACGACGTTGGTGCCGAATGCGCCGTCCATGCACGCGTGGACGTCTCGCTCGAACCCGTCGAGGAGCGCCCTGGAGTCGGGGCCTCGATACGTGTCGACGATCTCGTCGGCCACGCGCACCATCGCGTAGATGGAGGTGATGTGCCTACACGTGGTCTTGTCGAGTAGCCGCGCGCCAACCCCGAAGGAGGTCGAGTAGCCGCGAATCACTTGAGCGGATGCTTGGCACGCCGTCTTGTCGTAAAGCGCGAGCGACGTCTCAATGTCGTGCTGAGAGCTTCGTCGCACTCGGCCCGCCCGCGTGTTCACGAGGTTCGCTCCTCCAGGGAGTCGATCAGTTCGTTGAGGTAACCAGACAATGGAGCAGGTATCCGCTCCATTGCGATCCTACGCGCCGCGCGAGCGTGCTGGCGGGCAACCTTGAGCGCCCTGCTCCTCGCGCCCGACTCAACCAATACCGTGCGCACGTGGTCTGCCCCATCCTCGTCCAGGGCGGGATTGCCAACGCACGCCCTGAGGATGGCTTGGCCCTCATCGTTCGCTTGGTGAAAGCCCAAGCGAAGCAGCTCGGTTCGCTTGCCTGCGCGCAGGTCGGAAAGCACCGACTTTCCCGTGACCGCCGGGTCGCCAAACACGCCTAGGTCGTCGTCGATGAGTTGGAAGGAGAGCCCAAGGGACGCCCCAAGTCGCTCGAGGTGGGTGACCATCGTGGGGTCCGCCCCTGCGAGTTGAGCCCCCGCGCGGAGCGGCACGACGCACGAGTAGGTTGCGGTTTTGAGCTCCGCGACGAGCAGCGAGTTGGCGTCGGCCGGATTGATGAGGTCGCCGTACATGTCGAGCAGCTCGCCAGCGATGGTGGTGCGAATGGCGCGCGTGATGAGGTCGAGGCACGCAAGGCGATGGTGCGCGGGGAGCGGAGCTCTCGAAATCAGGTCGTAGGCCGCCGCGATGGCCAGGTCGCCACCCAGGAGCGCTGCGGCGAGGACGTGGTCGTCCACTCTGGGCTGGCTGAGGATCGAGCCGCGTAGCTCTGCCCTTCGGGTCCCGGCGACGTTCGGCTTTCCGCGCCGCACCTCGTCGTGGTCGAGCACGTCGTCGTGGACCAGCATCGCGATGTGAAGCATTTCCATCGCCGCCGCGACGGGAAGGATTGCGTTCTCGTCCTCACCGCCCAGACCTGCGTAGGCCGCAAGCGTGAGCGAGGGGCGCAGGTTCTTGCCGCCGCCAAACTGATTGCCGATCGTCTGCCACAGGTTCCGGTAATCCGAGCCCGCGGAAGGCAACTCCGAGCCCGCAGCCATGAGGTAGTCGTCCAGAGTGCACTGGACGGCTCCGAGCCGCGCGGCCACGTAGGCGCGCAGGTCGGGTGCGGTGAGCAGTTGCGTCATGGTTCCTGGTAAGACACCGTGGAGGCTCGCATCATTCCCGAGTTGTGGAAATTGCGTACGCGAGTGCAGTGACTTGATAGTACGGAATGCGCCGCTTCAGCGCCCGACATGGCTTGGGTTCTATCAGTCGTTGCAACACCCAGCATTATTCAGGAGTTGCGATGATGGTTCCAGAACAGACAAGACGACCCCCAGCGCGAACGTTTAC
>JAYTGI010000371.1:0-3479 GCA_043733605.1 Demequina sp.
CGCGACGCGGCGGCGCATTCTCGTGGCGCGGCAGAAGGCGCACGTCAACCGTTGACGCTGGTGACGTGATCGCCATCGGGCGCACTCTCCTGGAGGTGAGGCGCGGCCTCGCGCCCCCACCCGCCATTGCTGGGGGCGCCGATTTCACGGCATCCAGGGCACCCACAGGGGCCACCGAAGCGAGTGGAACCTATCTGGTGGAACTCTCCCGCGCGATGCTGAGGAGGGGTCGCTTCTTTGGCCTCGTGGACCACGTGCGCGGTCGCCGCGCATCCCACTTCGACGAGTTCCCCGATCCCACTCGCACACACGGATGGTCTGGCCCCATCGCTATCGGCGGCGCCCACGCGGTCGAGCTTGCCCGCGCTGTGATTCTCGCGCGCGGTCGACGTCCTCCGCACCCGGGGCCCATCGACGAACCATGGCTGGCGTGGCTGCCTCCCGCACTCGCTAGCGATGGCCGCATCCGCATCGGCGCGAACTCAACCACGTCCAGCGCGAGCGGATGGACCATTCTCACGGCCGAGGCCGATCGCACCACATCGCGCATCGGGGCCGTCACGAACAACGGGCCCGTGGTGCGCGTCTGCGCCGACACGGCGGACGCGCTCGCGCGGTCGCGAGCGGGGTCCTCTCCCGATCTTCCTCCCCGGACGATCCACTGGGCCGACGCAGCGGCGCTTGTGTCGCGGCCCGTAGCCGACGGCGAGCGCCTCGACATCGTCACAGGAGTGAGGGTCGACAACCCTGCGATTCCATGGACCATCGCACTTGGCCCTGCCTCCCTTCACACCGTGATCGCGGGCGCGCCAGGTTCCGGAAAGACGACGCTCATGGCCACGATCGCCGGAGCGCTCGCGGTCAGACTGCCGCCGAGGGAGCTTGCCCTCGTCATCCTGTGCGCGGGCGTACCCGGCGCCCTCGAGCCCTACATGGACTTGCCGCACGTGACGGCCGCCGCATCAAAGGTACGGCCAGGAGCGGCTCTCCGAATCGTGAACTCTCTCGACACCGACGCCGCCCTGACGGTGGTCATCGCCGATGACATCGACGCATTGGGGCCCGACGGCAGGGCCGTCACTGCGCGGCTCGAGGCAATCGCGATGCGAGGCGGCCCAGGTCACGTGCACGTCGTGATCGCCACACGACGGCCCACCGCGGTCATCACTCCCACGCTGAGGGCCGCGACCGGCACCGCAATCGCCCTACGGACGGCGTGCATAGCTGACTCGGTCGAGGTGACCGGCATCGACGCGGCCGCCAGCATCCCGATTGACGCGCAGGGAATGGCCTTTGTGAGAAGTGCCGGACGCGTCGACAAGGTCCACGTCGCACTTCCCTTCGCCGACGGCCTGCCGCGAGTGCGCAGGTGTGACGGGCCCATTGCGGAACCGACGACTTTGGCCTCCGCGGCGAGGGCCGCGACCAGTGCTACGCCTCGGGAACGTCCAGCTCCTGCCGACCGAGCGCGGCCTGCCTCTTGAAGACGGCAACGGCGACAATCAGTGCGGCGGCGATCAACAGCGCCCCGAAGACGGGGAACGTGCCAAGGAGCCACACTCCGACGCTCGCTTGCATGAGTTGCCACGTCATGGCTCCGCCGAGAGCGAAACGCCGTCGCTTAGCAAATCCCCTCGTAAAGAGCCCGAGCCCGGCTGCGAGGATTGCCGCGACCGCGGCGAGTGACAAGCCGAGACCCGAAAACGACCGATCCATGAGGGCATATGCGGCATATCCGATCGAAATCACTGCCACGAGCGCGGTCTCGGCAACCAGAATCACAAGAGCCACGCCGTCCACCAGGGCGGTCGCACTCGTCCGTTTACGCATGCTCTCCACCCTCAACCGCAAGTTTTTTTCGAGGTTACAGGAACTATCCCTTGTCATCTGTTGTTAACAATGCGAACATGTTCACCAGGACCGTGACGATGCGGCGAGCTCACCACTGGTGGATCGCCGCTCTTTCTTTGTGTGAGGTGACTTGATGGATTGGCGCGACCGTGCTGCTTGCCTCGAGGTTGACGACCCCGAGCTCTTCTTCCCCGTAGGGAACACAGGGCCTGCCCTCGTGCAGATCGAGCGAGCCAAGTCTGTGTGCAACTCCTGCCACGTCAGGGACACCTGCCTGCAGTGGGCGATGGAGCACAACCAAGACTCTGGTGTCTGGGGCGGGCTCTCAGAAGATGAGCGCCGCTCGCTCAAGCGTCGTGCCGCTCGCGCACGACGGGCCGCAAAGTAACAGCGCCGCCAAGTAGCCCCAGCTGACCCGACGGTCGAGTGGTGTTACGCGTGAGCCTCGCCGCCTATGCCTGTCAACGCTCAGTCGCCTTCGACGACCACTTCAAGGCTCACGACAGAGCCTCCCTCGGTCGTCGACCACTCGATACTCCCGTGGAGTTCGTTGGTCACGAGCGTCCGCACGATTTGGGAACCGAGACCAGTGGGTTCGGCCGTGATTCCCTTGCCGTCGTCCGCTATCGACGCGCGAAGAATCGCACCCTCGCGCTCCGCCGAGATCGTGATAGTGCCGTGCTCGCGGCCCTCAAAACCGTGCTCCACAGCGTTGGTGACCAGCTCCGTGATGATGAGCGCGAGGGAAGACGCGTATTGGGCTGGGATCATCCCAAAGTCGCCCAAGCGCACAAGCTTCACCTGAACGCTTTGCGCGGCGACATCGGCCGCCATGCGCGCCGAACGCGCCACGAGGTCGTCAAAGTGCACGAGCTCGTCGAGCGTGCCTGAGAGCGTCTCGTGAACCATCGCGATCGTTGACACCCGCCGCATCGCCTCCGCGAGGGCCTCTTTCGCCTCCGGCGCCTCGACCCGGCGTGACTGCAAGCGCAACAACGCCGCTACCGTCTGCAAGTTGTTCTTCACACGGTGGTGGATCTCGCGAATGGTCGCGTCCTTGGTGATGAGTTCCCTTTCCCGCCTGCGGAGCTCACTGACATCGCGGCACAGCAGCACGGCGCCCACCCGCGCGCCCTTGTCTGTGACAGGAATCGCGCGCAGCGAGAGCGCCGCACCGTTTGCCTCGACATCGGTGCGCCACGCGGCGCGACCCGCGGTCACCATCGCGAGAGCCTCGTCGACGACGCTCACGTTGTCCACCATCGCGCTCACGACTCGAGGCAGCGAGCGGTGCATCAGTGAACCCGTGACTCCCAAACGGTGGAAGCACGACAGCGCGTTGGGGCTCGCATAGGTCACGATCCCTTGAGCGTCGAGCCGTAGCACCCCATCGCCGACGCGGGGCGCTCCGCGCTTGGGGCCCGTCACCGAGGTGCGCAAGGGGAACTCTCCTCGCGTGATCATCCCGAGCAGATCATCTGCCGCGCCCTTGTAGTTGATCTCGAGCCTGCTTGACGACCGCAAGGCGGCCATCGACGCCTCGCGGGCCAGCACAGCAATGACCTTGTCGCCACTCATTACCACGGGAAGGGCCTCTTCGCGAACGGCATAGGTCTCGTCCCACCGCG
>JAYTGI010000372.1:0-3474 GCA_043733605.1 Demequina sp.
CTGCTCCAAAGTAGGGGCTGTCGCGCGACCCGCCTCCCTGCTCGACGCGCGACCTTGGTCGCGCTGGATGGGATGGCCGCTGGGGTATTCTCGCCGAATGACATACCGGGTCGTAGAGACTGCAGATGTTTCCCCCGACGCATTCATCGGTGAGGGCTCCTCCGTGTGGCACCTAGCGCAGGTGCGTGAGCGAGCGCAGATCGGCAAGAACTGCATCATCGGGCGCGGTGCCTACATCGGCACAGGCGTCGTGCTGGGCGACGGCTGCAAGGTGCAGAACTACGCGCTTGTGTACGAGCCCGCCGTCCTTGAAGAGGGAGTCTTTGTCGGGCCAAGCGTCGTGTTCACCAACGATCAATTCCCCCGCGCCATCAACGTTGATGGCACCCCCAAGTCGGCTCAAGATTGGGAACCGGTGGGCGTCACCGTGCGCCGCGGCGCGTCGATCGGCGCTCGCGCCGTGTGCGTCGCGCCAGTCACCATTGGCGCCTGGGCCACCGTGGCGGCGGGAGCCGTCGTCGTCAAGGATGTCCCCAACTATGCGCTCATGGTGGGCGTGCCAGCTCGACGCGTAGGCTGGGTTGGCGAATCTGGCGTACCGCTGGAGCCGCAAGGTGATGGTGTCTTTAAGTGCCCTCAGACCGGCGCCCTGTACGACGAAAGCGGTGATGTCCTGACGCCCCGCTAGGGCGCAGGACAGCACCCCCACCCCTCGCTTCTGAAAGCTAAGGACACTGTGGCATGACCCAGCACCAAATCCCCGCAGCCAGCCCCATCATCGGCGACGAGGAGCGTGAAGCAGTCGACCGTGTCTTGCGCTCAGGGATGATCGCTCAAGGACCAGAAGTTGCCGCGTTTGAACGCGAGTTCGCGGATCAGCTCGTCGGAGGTCGCACCAATGTGGCCGTCAACTCGGGCACCGCTGGCCTCCACCTCGGCCTGCTTGCGGCCGGCGTAGGCGCGGGTGACGAGGTCCTCGTGCCGTCGTTCACCTTCGCTGCCACCGGCAACTCGGTCGCACTGACGGGGGCCACCCCCGTGTTCGTCGACATCGACCCCGACACGTTCTGCATGGACCCCGACGCCGCAGAGGCAGCCATCACCGAACGCACCGCGGGAATCATGCCCGTGCACCTGTACGGCCACCCCGCTGACATGACCCGCCTTGGCGAGGTCGCGACGCGTCGCGGCGTGCAGCTCTTCGAGGACGCCGCCCAAGCGCATGGAGCGCAGTGGCAGGGCGCCCCCGTCGGATCATTCGGCACCTTCGCCATGTTCAGCCTCTACCCCACCAAGAACATGACGTCGGGCGAGGGCGGCATGGTCTCGTGCGCCACCGACGAGATCGCGCGCACGGTGCGCCTCTTGCGCAACCAGGGGATGGAGCGCAGGTACGAGAACGAGCTCGTCGGCTTCAACGCCCGCATGACCGACATCCACGCGGCCATCGGCCGGGTCCAGCTGACCAAGCTGCCAGCCTGGACCGCTCGTCGCCAGGCGATCGCGTCGCGTTTCAACAGCGAGCTTCAGGGTGTCGTTGTGCCCCCCGTGGCCGAGGGTGCCGTGCACGTCTACCACCAGTACACGATCCGCGTCATGGAGGACAGGGACGGCTTCACCAAGGCCCTTCACGACGAGTACGGCGTCGGCAGCGGGGTCTATTACCCGATCCCCAACCACGAGTTGCCTTCGCTCCGCACAGAGGCCCACCTGCCCGTCACCGCTCGCGCGGCGCAGGAGGTGCTGTCGCTTCCGGTCCACCCCGCGCTCAGCGAAGAGGACGTCGACCGCGTGATCGCGGCTGTGAACGCGCTCGCCGGAGCGGGTGCCTGATGGCCAACCTGCGCGCGGGCCTCATCGGCCTGGGGAGCATGGGACGCCATCACGCTCGCGTGCTGCGAGCACTTGACGGCGTCGACCTTGTCGCTATCGCCGACGCCACCGGTGACCCGCACGGCGTCGCGGGTGAACTTGATGTCGCGCCCAGCATCGAGGCGCTACTCGCATCGGGCCTCGATTACGTCACGGTTGCCGTGCCGACGATCTACCACGAGCCGGTCGCACTAGCGATCGCCGAGGCGGGCGTGCACGCGCTCGTCGAGAAGCCGCTTGGACACGACGTCCCTTCCTCGACCCGCATCGCCGAGGCATTCGAAAGCCGCGGGCTCGTCGGCGGCGTGGGCCACATCGAGCGATACAACCCCGCGGTGCAAAGCCTCAGGGCGCGGCTCGAGAACGGCGACCTGGGCGAGGTCTACCAGATCGCCACCCGCAGGCAGGGCCCCTTCCCCGCGCGCATCGCCGATGTCGGCGTGGTCCGCGACCTCGCTCCGCACGACCTGGATCTGGCCGCCTGGGTTGCCCGCTCGAGGTACGTGGCAATCTCCGCGCAGGTCGCGCACCGTAGCGGTCGCGAGCACGAGGACCTCGTGTCCATCACCGGCCGCTTTGCCAGCGGGGCCGTCGCCAACCACCTCATCAACTGGCTCTCCCCCATGAAGGAGCGCACCACGGTTGTCACGGGAGAGCGCGGAGCCTTCGTGGCCGACACCCTCACCGCCGATCTCACGTTCTACGCGAACGGAACGGTTGCCACCACGTGGGACCAGATCGCCGGATTCCGCGGCGTCGCCGAGGGTGACGTCACCCGTTTCGCCATCCCCAAGGCCGAGCCGCTTGCTAGCGAGCACGCGGCATTCCGCGACGCCGTCCTCGGCAAGGCGTCCAATTACGTGACGATGCGCGAAGGCCTCGAGACCGTCTCGGTAGTCGACGCCGCCCTCGAGTCGGCACGCACCGGCACCACGATCCAGCGCTGACGAAGGCCGTCCCCCTGGTTCTCTCCAGGGGGCTTGGCACGGGGCCGCACCGTGGCCCGATGCTACGATCGCCCCATGGGACTCGCGCTTGAGCACACGCTCGTCGTGATGCCCGCGTACAACGAATCACAGTCCGTCGGCGCGGTCGTTCGCGAGACGCTCGCTGCACTGCCAGGGGTGACGGTGCTGGTCGTGGATGACGGGTCCACAGACGACACGGCACACCTGGCGAGCGACGCGGGCGCCCAGGTCGCCAGGCTCCCCTTCAATCTCGGCGTCGGCGGTGCCATGCGGCTCGGCTTTCGCTACGCCAAGGAGCACGGCTTCGCGGCCGTCGTGCAGATCGACGCCGATGGTCAGCACGATCCCACCACGGTGCCAGCGCTCCTCGCGGCACTCGACGATCATGACCTTGCCATCGGAGCCCGATTTGCAGGCACGGGTGCCTACGCCATGCGCGGACCACGCAAGTGGGCCAGCGGCACCCTGGCTCTGGCATTGAGTCGGACGACAGGCACCCGCCTCACCGACACCACCTCCGGTTTTCGCGCTTCGGGACCTCGAGCCATCGCTCTCTTCGAGCGGGATTACCCGGCGGAGTACCTTGGGGACACCATTGAGTCCCTCGTCATCGCGTGCCGCGCGGGGTTGCGGG
>JAYTGI010000373.1:0-3464 GCA_043733605.1 Demequina sp.
CCTCTTGGATGGCCGCCTCACGGTCTCGACGGCTGAGGGAACACCCATCGTCGTGTCCTATAGCGGATCAGCATCGGACGTGATCGATGCGTTTGTTGGAGCACTCAGGGAGACTGCTTGCGCGAAGCCTGCCAGCCCCGTCGGCGAGGCACTTCTCCAAGCGGGTGGCGCTCGAGTTCGACCCGCCTTGGTACCCAACGACGCACCCGTGGACACGTTCCTGGCGACGGCCTTCCTCGAGGGCCACGGCGCCAATCCCCACCTTTCCGCGTGGGCAGCGCACGGGCGTCGACGCGTGGCTCCGGAAGCGGAGGGCATGCAGGGAACCGTTCAACGCCTGAAGCACGCACTATCGCCGATGACGCTGCACGGCGCGTTGTTCGCAGGGGACGAGGCCGCCATGGAGGTCTTCGGACGCCGTTCGTGGCTGATGAGGGGCCGCGCGGCGACGTATTCCAGGTCGCGCCTTGTGATCCCGTTTGGCGCTCCGGACCGGCTCGATGTGGCGCCGCACCCGCGCTACCCCGCTGTTACTGTGGCGACCATTGGAGCCGGCAAGTGGAGTGCATCGATGCCCGTGCCGCGCGGTTCGGTGGCCGAGCAACTGCTGAGCGAGGCCGCTGGCAAGGGGCGGTGACGGGGCCAAACTGACCTCGCATGATGACCGTCCCACCACCCCAAAACTCCACGCAGGTGCCACAATCGCTCGTATGAAGCCGACTGGCCGGGGGACGGTCACCACAATCGCGCTCACCGTCGCTGCGGCACTGACGCTCGCCGCCTGTCAGGACGGCGCCACGATGACGCCGTCGGAATCGCCGACGAGAACCGGTGACACCGAGCCCGCACCGCTTCCGCAACCGGACTTCGTCACGGAGGTCCTGGTTGACAGGAGCACGACGGTCGCCGATGTCACGCTCACCACAGCGAGGGCCAGGGACGCCCTCGCGGCGGGGATCCTCACGGAACAGCGCACGGTTGTGGGTACCGACTCGGACGGCAAGCGCACGTCCGCGAGCGCTGTCATGGACGGCGGCACGGTCGTGGGCAGCCGGGCCGGCTCTTGGTCTCAGGGGGCCGACGAAACGAAGCTTAGCCAGGTCACCGTCGGCGTGATCGACGCGAGCGGCACCTTCACGCCCTTCCCCGACGCCAACACCAGCGCACTCGAGTCCAAGGGGGTTGACCCGAGCATCGGCCGACAGCCGATGTCCTTCGACAGCAGGGGTCAGATAGTGGCGTGGGCCGAGACCTCGTCGACGAGCGTCGGCGCGGACAACTGGGTCATCTTTGCCCACGACCTCGACACCGGCACCACGAGGGTCTTGGGCGCCTCGAATGAGCTCGTCCCCGACGGGCACCTGCCGGGCATGGGCCCCGACGCCGCCCCCAGCATCGGCACCTCTCGCGTCTTTTGGGGCACGACGTATCCACTCGACACGAAGGCCGCAGACGGCGCCTCCGGCCACGAGATTCTCGCGGCGCCCCTCGACGGCACGAGCCCGCCCGCGGTAGTCGCCGACGGAGCCATCCTGCCCGCGGCCGACGGCGACTGCGTGGCCTTTGCGCGCGGGTGGGGCGCCGATGAGTCAGTGCCTCAAGGCGAGATCCTTATTGCGCGCGTCTGTGGCAACGGGCCCGAGGAACCCCTCGCAAAACTCACCGTTGGCGCCGATGGCGGCATCGGGCACCTCGTGGCCGACCACGACAGGATCGCGTGGTCGACAGTAGCCAAGGATGGCCAAGTCGAGGGCCACCGCGAGGTTGCGATGCTCGACCTCGCGACGGGAGCCCTCACCTCCGTGAACCTGAGCGCCACACCCGAGACATCGACGCGCCCTGTCACGGAGATGAGCCTCGACGGCGACCTGCTGCAGTGGACCACCGACGGCTCCCACATGGTGCTGGACCTGAACGACAACTCGCTGTGGTCGTTGCCAAGCGCCGAGGGCCTCTACGTCGCCTATGCGGCTCACGGCTGGGTGGGCTGGGAGGTGGCCGCCGCCGATCCAATGGCACCTGCGTCGGCCACTTTCGGACGCTGGGCGCGCTGAGTCGGCTCGCGCAGGGACGGTCCGACTACATGTCCGCGAAGAACACGGAATGCCACAGTGGCCTGTACGTGAACACGGGGTGGAGACCGATGCCTGAAACCGCGATCGGCACCGTGGGCGCCAACGCGAGCAGGCCGCGCGTGATGGTGACGCGCGCCGCAACGGAGGGGTCTCCCCCATGGTCCTTACGTGAGGCACGCCGATGCTGGCGTGTCGAGCCGTCGACTGAGGCCGCGCCTGCGAAGCTCGACTGCGCGGTGGGCGACCGAACCGACAGACACCGCGCGGGGGTTCCACGATGGACATGACGCAGTACGAGCGACTCCTCGGAGCTCAGGCCATCGTCATCGCGATCGGTGCGGGACTCGCGCTGGTTGCCGCGATCGTCGTCGCCACTCTCACGTCGCCCCCTGGCCCCGCCCGCCGTCGGCGTCGTCGCCGCGCCGCGCTAGCCGTGGTGAGCGCCGCTGCCGCGATCCTGACCGCGTTCGTCGCGCTCACGCCGAGGTACGGGCCGGATATCACCCGGGTCTTTGAACTCAATCCGCTAGGCGAATACGCCCGCCCCGGCGGCGCCGGGTACACGACCTCCGGCCAAGTGCTGGGCAACCTGCTGATGCTTACGTGGATCGGGCTGTTGCTGCCCGGACTGTTCCGGCGCCTCACATACCGGTCAACCGTCGCGCTGACGTTTGCCGTGTCGGCCGTGATCGAGGCCTGCCAGTACGCGTTCGCGATGGGCAGGATCGCTTCCACCCAAGATTTGGCGCTCAACACGCTCGGAGGCATCGTCGCGGCGGTGATCGGCGTCAAGCTGATCCGGCCGTGGGCGGACGGACCCGTGGTGAGCGAAATCTAGTCCGCGACGTCGCGGGGTTCGGCAAGGTAGTCGAGCGTCAACGCCACGGTGAGCAAGATGGGGGGCGCGTCCACCCCCGCGGCGTATCGCGCCCGATGCGCCATCTCCTCGGTCACCGGATGCAGCCTTCCCATCCGCGCCCCCACGTAACGCGCGCGGGCGACGGCCCTAGTTCGACTGCGCGTCCCCCCTCGGCCCCTGCACGGTCCATCGCGCGGCCAAACCCCTCGCGAGGAGTTCAGAAACTCGGCACCATTCCACGCCGCGAATGCGCAGGCGAAGGGTGTGACGGTGACCGACGTATGGGCCGACGCTGGCCGCGTGGTCGCCCCCTACTCCATCTCCCCTCCCTCAGCGGTGTCGGCCGAATTGCCACGCGGAGCTTCGACCGGGCTCGAGGTGATTCCCGGCTACCTTCTGGGCCGCCTCGCGCTCGATCGCTCGCTACACGGTCAGGGGCTGGGCGAACGGTTGCTGATGCACGCGCTTGTACGGATCGTCCGCGCGGCCGATGAGGGTGGCGGGCGGCTCCTGGTGGTCGACGCGATCGT
>JAYTGI010000374.1:0-22490 GCA_043733605.1 Demequina sp.
CCGTCGCACCCCTCCCCCGACGTCTAGGCGCGGTACCACCGGCGAACGGCGTCAGGCCGGGAGAATCGGGCGGTTCTCGTAGAACGTCTGCAGCACCACCGTGGTGCGGGTGTTGACCGAGGCGGCGGAGCGGATGTCGCGGATGAGCGCCTCGAGATGGCGCGGCGATGCGACACGCACCAGCAGAATATAGGCAGCGTCGCCCGCGATCGAGTGGCACGCCTCGATCTCCCCGAGGTGCTCGAGGAGCTCTGGGGCGTTGTCGGGCTGCCCTGGGTCGAGCGGGGTGATCTCGACGAAGGCCGCGAGCGGCTTTCCTACCGCCTCGGCGTCCACCAGCGCGCGGTAGCCCGTGATGACGCCGCGCGCCTCGAGCCGCCGCAGGCGCGCCTGCACGGCGGAGACGGAGAGGCCGACGGCCGCGGACAGGTCGGCGAGCGTCGCACGCGCGTCCTGCAACACCGCCCGCACGATCCCCACATCGATGTCGTCGTCGAGGCGTGCGGGAGTGTCGTTGACCATGGCGCGACAGTATCAGCGGATTGAACCAACCACCGGAATGATTCCGGCCAAACAGGTGACTGGCCGGAACTTCTCCCGTAGTCTCACGGTACGAGGTCAGCCCAGCATCACCCCAGTGCAGGGACCGGAGGTTCACATGTCGATCCACGCCCACTCGACGCGGGTCATCGTCGGCGAACCCGAGGCGGTCCAGGACGCCACCCTGGCCGAGACCAGCGACGCCTGGCTGCGCCTCAAGGCGGCGGCCACCGCGATCCAGCGCCTGCAGGTGAAGGACGGGTCGATCCCCGCTGCGGTGGGTGACACGACAGACGCCGATGCTGACGCGACGGACGCGGCGGCGGACGCGGCTGCGGTCGACAACCACGATCGGGCCCGCACCCTTGTGGCAGAGATCATCGCCGGAATCCGCGCGCTCGCACCCGCCTTCCCGCATGACGCCGAGTACCTCGCCGCATCCGTCCGCGACTTTGAGCGGTGGACTGACCAGGGTTTTGGCATCCCCGACTTCCTCGATTCGCTCGCGGCGTTCCATCCGCAACGGCACCGGGTGGACGGCACCCGTCACCTGGTCGTGTTCCCGATGTACACCCAGAACGGCTCGCGCGACCGCCACGTCGAGGCGGTGCTCGTGGAGGCGATCTGGCCGGAGTTCATCGGGCAACTCGAGGCAGGCGACTACGGCAACAAGCTGTTCGTGTCGCTGCGCTTCCTGGACTTCACTCCTGGCTATGACACCAACTCGGCCGTGCTGTTCCCAGAGACCATCGCGATGCGCGAGATCCCTGCGTTTTCGTGGGGCGCGCTCTTCGAGGACCGCGAGGCCGCACGCTACCGACGCGTCGTTCGCGCCGCCGCCGAGATCACCAAGCTGGACCTCCCCGCGGACGCCGCTCGCATGCTCGAGGACCAGCAGCTGACCGAGAAGACCTTCGTGATGTGGGACATGATTCACGACCGCACCCACATGCGCGGCGACCTGCCGTTCGATCCCTTCATGATCAAGCAGCGGATGCCGTACTTCCTGTACTCGCTCGAGGAACTGCGCTGCGACCTCACTGCCTTCCGCGAGAGTGTCGCCATCGAGAAGCGCCTCGGCTCCCGCATCGACGCGGGCGAGGCTCTCGGGGCCTTGGACGCGGAGACGCACGAGCACGCGCGGCTCGTGCAATACGCGATCATCTTCGACCGCATCTTCCGATTCCCGATCACGGGCTCGCGTGTGCGCAATTACGACGGGCTCGGCGGCCAGTTGCTGTTTGCCTGGCTGCACCAGCGGGGCGTGCTGCACTGGACCGACACCGCTCTGGAGCTTGATTGGGAGGACGTTCCCGGGGCGGTCATCGCCCTGAGCGACGCAATCAACGAGCTGTATTGGCGCTCGATTGACCGGCCCAAGGCCGCGCATTGGCTCGCGGCCTACGACCTCGTGCGCTCGACGCTCACGCCACACCCGGCCTCACTGTGGGCGCGGGGGCTGCCGGACGAGATCCTCGCCGGTTCGCCCAAGGGCTACACCGATGCGGTGCTTGACGACGAGTTCCCGCTGTCGATGTTCTTCGAGGCGCTCGAAAAGAAGATGAAGTCGGTGGTCGAATCGACCGCCGGGATCACCGGCCGCGATTCCTGACTGTCACTTAAGACACGACCATATGCGCACGACGTGGGAGGCTGGACGCATGAGCGTCGCAGGCAGGCTCGTGGTCATCGCGGGCGCCACCAGCGCCTCCGGGATCGCGGCGGTGCACGAGCTCAAGCGTGCCGGCGCTCGCGTGATCGCCGTGGGCCGCGATGCGGACAAACTCGATGAGCTGTTTCGTGACGACGCCGGGTCTGTCGGGAGTGTCAGCACCGAGGTGTGCGACCTCACGGATGAGTCCGCGGTCGCACGGCTCGCGCAGCGGGTTCACGACGCCGATGGCGCCGTTGATGGGGTGTTGCACCTCGTCGGCGGGTGGCGCGGTGGCGGCGGGCTTGCCGGGCAAAGCGAGGCGGACTTCCGGTTCTTGGAGGGGTCGTTCACTGCGCTCCGCCACGTCAGCCGCGCGTTCGACGCCGACCTCAGGGGCTCCGACGCCGGCCGCCTCGCGGTGGTGTCCTCCACCGCGGTCGCTCACCCACTGGCCGGCGGCGCGAACTACGCGGCCGTCAAGGCAGCGACCGAGGCGTGGACGCGCGCTGTCGCACAGGGATTCGCGAAGGACGCCCGCAATGCCGGCCGCGAGCTGAACGCGGCATCGGTCATCTTCCGTGTGAAGGCGCTCGAGGGTCTCGAGGCCGACCTCGCCCGGCGATTTACGCAACTCTGGATGAACCCCGCCTCCGAAACCAACGACACGATCATCGACCTCACCACCACCTCGAACTTGGAGACTGGACCCTCATGACGACCCTTCACGACCCCGCCAAGCGCGGCTTCGCCTCCGACAACTACTCCGGCATCCACCCAGAGGTGCTCGCCGCAATCGTCGCCGCCAACGGCGGCCACCAGAGCGCGTACGGCGGCGACGTCTACACGGCGCGCCTGCAGGAGGTGATGGCCCACCACTTCGGCGCGGGCGTCAAGGCGTATCCGATGTTCAACGGCACCGGCGCAAACGTTGTGGGCCTGCAGTCGATGCTGCCCCGCTGGGGCGCCGTGATCACGGCCGCCACCGCGCACATCAACGTCGACGAGGGCGGCGCGCCCGAGCGGGTGGCCGGCATCAAACTCCTCACCGTCCCGACGGACGACGGCAAGCTCACCCCCGAGCTCATCGACCGCGAGGCGTGGGGCTGGGGCGATGAGCATCGCGCGCAGCCGCTGGTCGTGTCGATCACGCAATCGACCGAGCTCGGCACCGTGTATAGCGTCGACGAGATCACGGCGATCGCCAATCACGCCCACGGCCTCGGGATGCGCCTCCACATGGACGGTGCACGCATCTCCAATGCCGCGGCGTCTCTCGGAGTCCCGCTGCGCGCCTTCACGCGCGACGCGGGCGTGGACGTGCTGAGCTATGGCGGCACCAAGAACGGGGCGATGCTCGGCGAGGCAATCGTGGTGCTCGACCCCCACGCGTCGGAGGGCCTGACGTTCCTCCGCAAGATGGACATGCAACTGGCGTCGAAGATGCGCTTCGTCTCGGCCCAGTTGCTCGCACTGCTCGAGGGCGACCTGTGGTTGCGCAACGCCACGCACTCGAATGCGATGGCCCAGCGCTTGCGCGCTGGTATCGAGCAGGGGCTCGCCGACGGGTCAATCAAGGGTGTGACCTTCACGCAGCCGACGCAGGCAAACGGTATCTTTGCCACCGTGCCCGACGGCGTGGCGGATCGCCTGCGCGCCGCGTTCGCGTTCTACGACTGGGATGCCGCCAAGAACGAGGTGCGCTGGATGTGCAGCTTCGACACGTCAGAGGACGACATCGACGCGCTTCTCGCGGCGATAGCGCGCGAGACCTCAGCCGCCTAACAAATCCAAGAATCACACGGCAAACGCCTTACACCACGCACATGGACTTGACCTCGTCCGGGCCTCTAGGTTGCAAATTGCCGCCCCAAGAGCGGGCAGATGTCTTAGGTACTTGGCGGGCAATTGTCCTACGGGCGCCGGGCAAGCGCCTCGCGTACGGACGGTCGCTCCTCGATCCAGACCCGCAGCCCGGGATCCATGAAGCCCGCCAAGGTGAGAATTCCCTCGTCGCGCGCGGCGGCGGCGTGGGCGCGATCGCTGATTTTGCTCAACGTATTGAGTAAAACTACTCAATGAACAGAGTAAATGCCGCGCCGACCGCTCATGCCGTGAGCCCCCGCCGCACGCAGGCGATCGGCGGCATCGCGATCTCGAGGCCGGGCGGCAAGAGTGACAAACCACTCAGCATTCCCCACTAGTGGCGGCTGTCGCGTCGCGTGAAAGGTCACTATGGTGGGAGATGGCGGGCGGACCTCCCCTCAGCGGTCCGCCCGCTCTTCTGTGCCCTGGCAAAAACCTTGCCCCTCCGCGCTGGCCGCCCTACAGTCGTCTCACGGGGCCCCACCAGGAGGCCAGTCTCATAGGGGGGCACACCATATGGCCATGCCAGTACTTCTGCTCGTGACGCTGGGCGCTGTCGTGGGCCTTGGCCTGCTTGCCACGGGGATCTGGTGGCGCTCAGGGGGCAAGGCCGTGCGCATCGTCATGGTCGTGGCGGGCTCCCTGATGGCGCTCGCCAACGTGGGCCTGCTGGGAGTGCTCGTGTTCTTCATCGCGGCCAACCCTTCGAGCCCCACGCTCCCGTAGGCGCCGGGCGCCGGGCACCACTGCGGGGCCCCGGCCCGCAGTTCCCCAGCGCCTAGCCCACTGCCCGCCGCAGGTCCTTCACCAGCACCAGCAGGTGAATCGGTTCGCTTGGGCGCGGCGCAAACTCGGGCAGCGCGTGCATGGAGAAGTTGCGTGCGGCATCCGTCTCGAAATGGACCAACAGACCGCGGCATCTGATGGCTTGCGACGCCGCTATGGTTCGTGTCACCACATCGGCCAGAAGCCCGTGCCCCAGGCGCCTGCCCTCGTGGGCCTGGTCGGCGGCCAAACGCGCGAGGAGCGCGAACTGCTGCGGATGCCGACCGACACCCTTCGACACGCGAGAGGGAAGGTCCTCCACGGCAACGCCTGCCATCGCCCATGCGTAGTACGCGACCACAGCGCTCGACCCCTCCGGAGCTACCGCCATCACGTGAGCCGAACGCGCCCCGTGCGCCTGACGCGCGTACTCACGCAACCACAAGGACTGTTCCCGCGACCGCGAGGTGAAAACTCCAAGGTCGTGTTCGCGTGTCAATGACCGAGGCTTCAGATACAAGACGTCCCCCAACAATCTTCAGTCGACAAACGGCGACGGGCGTTCCAGCAGTGCCCGCACGCCAGGAACGTCACGCGCGGGACGCTCCGTGAGCTCGTCCCGCAGCGCAGCCTCCACCGCCGAGAACACAAACGTGGTGCGGTCCGCCAGGATGCGCTGCGCGGCAACCCGGAGTTGCTCGTTGGCGAAGCCGCTGAGATCGGTGCCCGATGCCTCGGCGGCACGGGCAAACAACGCGCGATTCTCGGCAGTGGTGCGGAACACGAGACGCTGGTCCTTCTTGGTGGCTGACGCGGTCATATTTGCTCCCACCAAAGAAATGTACGGACCTCGCACGGCGGAATGATCGAGCCCGTGAAGGCCTACCCGAGAGTCGGCCGGCACCACCTCTCGACAAAAACCTACCAGTTGGTAATAAACTAGCCACAGCACCAACCCACGGAGGAGCCACCCATGCTCACAGGTACCCTGCCCGCATTCGACATCGAGCGCACGCTCGCCCAGCTCACCCTTGAAGAGAAGGCCAGCCTGCTGTCTGGGCACGACTTCTGGAACACCCCTGTGATCGATCGCGACGGTGTGCACGTTCCCTCCGTCATGCTCGCCGACGGCCCGCACGGAGTGCGCAAGCAGAAGGCCGAGGGCGGCGAGGCGGGTCTCAGCGAATCCTGGCCGGCCACATGCTTCCCCACGGCCGCCTCGCTGGGATCGACGTGGGACACGGACCTGGTCACCCGCGTGGGCGAGGCGCTGGGCCGCGAGTCGAGGGCTCTTGGCCTGACCGTGCTGCTTGGCCCGGGCGCCAACATCAAGCGCGACCCCCGCTGCGGGCGCAACTTCGAGTACCTCTCCGAGGACCCCGTGCTGTCAGGAGACCTCGCGGGCGCGCTCATCAACGGCATCCAGTCTCAAGGCGTGGGCGCCTCGCTCAAGCACTTCGCCGCCAACAACCAGGAGTCCGACAGGATGCGCGTGAGCGCTGAGGTGGACGAGCGGACGCTGCGCGAGATCTACCTCGCGAGCTTTGAGCGCGCCGTCAAGGCCAGCAACCCGTGGACCATCATGTGCTCGTACAACAAGATCAACGGCACCTACTCTTCCGAGAACCATTGGCTGCTCACCGAGGTGTTGCGCGACCAGTGGGGCTGGGACGGCCTGGCGGTCTCTGACTGGGGGGCCGTGCACGACCGCGTCGCCGCCGTCGCCGCCGGCCTCGACCTCGAGATGCCCTCCACCGGCGGCCGCACCACCGCTTTGGTGATCGACGCCGTGCGCGACGGAAGCCTGGACGAGGCCTTGGTGGACATCGCCGTGCGCCGCGTCCTGACGCTGGTCGGCAAGTCCGGCGCACTCGCCGATGCCGGGGCCACCGACGCGGCAGCAACCACCACTCCCACGGTCGACCGCGCCGCCCACCATCTCTTGGCCCGCGAGGCCGCAGCCGCGGGCGCGGTGCTCTTGCGCAACGAGCCCGTCGGCCCCGACGCGACCCCGCTCCTTCCCTTGGCAGGCCCGGAGGGCGTCGCCGTCATCGGCGAATTTGCGCGGACCCCGCGCTACCAGGGCGCAGGATCCTCGCAGGTCAACCCCACCCAACTCACAACCGCGCTCGACGCGTTCGCCGCGGCGTGGGGCGCACCCGTGCCCTTCGCCCCCGGCTTCGCGCTCGCCGAGGGCCCCGCGACCCACGCGACCCACGCGACGCCGGACTCCCTCCGTGACGGTGCCCTCCACGAAGACACCCTGCGCTCCGATGCCGTGGCCCTGGCCGCCGCCGCCCGCACCGTCGTCGTGTTCCTGGGCCTCCCTGCCGCAGACGAGTCAGAGGGTTACGACCGCGACCACCTCTCCCTGCCCGCGGACCA
The DNA here is from genome assembly GCA_043733605.1 of Demequina sp. Taxonomy (GTDB): domain Bacteria; phylum Actinomycetota; class Actinomycetes; order Actinomycetales; family Demequinaceae; genus Demequina. The sequence goes on from JAYTGI010000374.1 coordinate 7,208, forward strand.
GCTCGCGCTCCTGGACCTTGTCGCAAGGGTCAACCCCAACATCGTCGTGGTCCTATCAAACGGCTCCGCCGTGACCGTGAACGAATGGCAACACCACGCCCCGGCCATCGTCGAGGCGTGGCTGTCTGGACAAGCCGGCGGCGCGGGCATCGTCGATCTGCTCACGGGCGCCGCCTCCCCCACGGGCCGCCTCGCCGAGACCATCCCTGTGCGCCTCCAAGACGTGCCAGCGTTCAACGCGTTCCCCGGCGAGTTGGGCACGGTCCGCTACGGCGAGGGCGTGTTTGTGGGCTACCGCCACTACGACCTCAGGGGCGTCGCGGTCGGCTACCCCTTCGGCTTTGGCCTCACCTATACGACCTTCGCGATCGAGGGCGTGGGGGCGACGGTCAAGGGATCTGGCGCCGATGCCTCCGTCACAGTCACCGCACGCGTCACCAACACCGGCTCCCGCGGGGGCGTCGAGGTGGTGCAGGTGTACATCGGCGACCCCGAGTCGCGGGTGGTACGCCCCGTGCGCGAGCTCAAGGGATTCGCACGCGTCGCGCTCGAACCAGGGGAGTCGCGCGCCGTGGCACTCGAGCTCGACTCGAGGGCGCTCGCGTATTGGCACCCCACCCTGGGTCGCTGGGCCGTCGAGGGAGGCACGTTCACCGTCGAGGTGGGAAGCTCGTCCCGCGACATCGCCGCGACCGTCTCGATCGACGTGGAGGGCGAGGACCTCTCGACGCCGCTTGGCGACATGTCCACGATGGGCGAATTGCGCGCTCACCCCGTGACGGGCGCGGACGCTGAGCGGCTCTGTGAGGGGCTCGACGCCACGATGATGTCGATGGTCGACGACTTCCCACTGCTGGTGCTCGCCGACTTTGGCATGGTGCCCGGCTTGGACCGCGGCGTCGTCACTCGGCTGATCGAGTCGTCTCAGGCGTGACCGCCATGAGGTCGAGGCGGTAGCGCAACTCGGCCGCCATGTCGAGTGGAGCAACGTCGGGATCGGCAAGCGACTGCAGCCACTGGATCTGCAGCCCATCCATCAGCGCGACCCATTGGCGACCCTCGCTCTCAGGGTCCACCTCGGGCCTCAGCCGACCGGCCGCCTTGAGCTCGCGAAAGCCCTGCGTTGCCGAGGCAACCGCCGTCGCGTAGTGAGTCCTGAAGTACGCGTGCGCGGGGTGATCGGTGGTGGTCGCCTCCGCGGCCAGCACCGCGAACGCCTCGACCATCGGGCGCCTGCGCGCGTTGCGCGCAGCGAGCCTGATCATCGCCTCAACGGACGACAGGCCTTGTGCCACGTCCTCTGCGACATCGGCGCCATCCACCTCATCACGATGCTCAAGCACCGCTCGCAGCAGGTGAGCCTTCGTGGGGAAGTGATACAGCAAGCCCGCGTGAGAGATGCCTGCGCGCTCGGCGATGTCGCGCAGCGATGCCCCGTGAAATCCCGATTCGGCGATCGAGACGATCGTCGCCTGAATCACCTCGGCTCGCTTGGCCCTGCCCTTGGGGTAGCCGCCCTCCAAGTTGCGCGCGCGCCTGGGCGTCGGCTCGGAAGTATCGAGCGGCGAGGCAGTGGTCACGTGGCGCTCCCCAAGGTGTCGGCTCACTCAGGTATGACCGTACCGCGCGCGGGGCGCAACGGTGACCCGCCGGTATGACCCGCTGGTATGACCCGCTGCGGCGGTTACTCCGCCGTGTCCGTTGGTTTCGTTCTGGGCGCGGGCCGTGCAGGAGGCGCGGGCGGGACGGCCAAAGTGTCTGAATTCACACCGGCCGATGCCCGCGCAGGCGGCACGGCGATGGCTCCCGTGTTGACCGCGGCCGTTGCAGGATGTGCGGCAACGTCGGCACCCGCGGCCTCCCCGGATCCAAGCCGTGCAACCTCGGCGCGCAACGCGCGCACCTCGCCGCGGACCTTGAAGGAGTTCCACAGCAGAAGCACGACGGCCACCACGGCGAACAGCACGAGCGCGATGCCAAAGAGAGCGCCAATCATGTGCAAGAAGTCAAAGCCGTCGCGATCCCCGCGAGGGCCAGGCATGCGATCCAAAGGATTCATGAACCCAGGCTAAGCGCGCATCACGCACAGGAGCAGTTTTCACATGGAACTGTGCGGCAACTCACAGGCTCAGAACGAGTGGACGGCCGCGTCGGCCCTACCCAATCCCCACGGCACGCTGAGTGTTGACTTGCCTCACCTGACTGGGCAACATGAACAGGTCCACGAGCCAGCCCACGCCCAGCAACCCGCCGGTGAGCAGCCACAACACCCCGCGCCCGATCTTGCCCAAGTAAAACCAGTGAATGCCAAGGAGGCCGAAGAAGAACCAGAAGAGATACGCAACGCCCACGCTTTTTGGCGGCAACACCGAACGATAGACCGTCATGGTCAACCTCACTCCCTTTCCAAAGCCGAGGCTACATCCACGGTTGGGCACGCCAGTGCTCAACGCGAGGCGGCGCGGCATCCGCTACGTGCTACCGGATCCGTCGATCGCGGCAACCAAGGACCTCGCCTTGGCCTCCGTATCGGCATTCAGCAGCACGTGAGATCCGTCGAGCGGCGCTGGGATGTACGGAGCCGAGACCACCACACCGTTGACAACGATGAGCAACACATCCACGGGGAGCGGTTTCTGGGACGCGGTCTCGGATGCGAGACGCAGGGCCTCTGCCCCACTCGTAGTGAGCATCACGCCAACGTTCCACTCCTCGGATCCGGTCATCATCGACTTGTAAGTCTCGACCGCCTTCACATCGGTCGCCACGACCGCCGCGGGCTGGGCCAAGTAGGCCATCTGGGTCGCGTCGTCGCAGATCCATCCGGCATTCACGCTGGGCAAGGGGACCGCGCCGCACTCAGCTCCCGCTGGCATGTGGGCCACGCTCATTGCGTCGGTGACGCCTCTGATCTCAAAAGACCGCGCGGCGTCGCCAGCGTCGGTGACGTCGGCTGAATTGCGCGAGCAACCCGCCAATCCGGCTACCCCTACGGCGGCCAGGGCCAGACCCGTCCATACGCGTCGCATTTCGCCGCCTCCCGATTTGCCCGCTTAGGCTTTTAGCCCACTTTGGGCACTCCTACGAGAGTAGGCACTTCGGCGCGTGCTCTTCAACCGCGGGCACACCACGTCGCGCAGTGGTGCGCACGACACGGGCCGGTGCACTTTTGGCACAAACCAGGGCAACGTGCCCATCGTCCGCTAGCAGGCCCAAATTGGCCCTTTTCAGTGTGGGGTTCGTCACATACACTCGCACTCGTGAGCATCGAGCACACTCGCAGAGACATCACTCGTCTGCGCGCCGAGTTCGCCCGAGAGCCCCGCGAAAGCGCGCTCCACCTCGCACAGCGACTGTCCTGGTATTCGATGCAATTGGCCCTCGATAACCAGAACGACGCCTCCCAAGCAACGTGGGTTGAGGCTCTCGAGGTCGCAAGTCACGTCCTCACCGGCCCCGGACCTTCGCAACTTGAGCGGACCGAGCTGATTCGCATCGGCGTGGGCACCGCCCGCTGCATGCTCCAGGCGGGCCGTCCCGAGCAGGCTCTCGAGGTCGCGGCCAAGGCCGAGATCCAGTATCAGGCACTTGCCAGTGCCGCCTCAGACGCCGTCACCGTCCTCGCCCTTCGCGGCGCGATCCTCACCGTCACGGCCGACGCCCACCAGGCGCTCGGCGACACCGACGCGGCGATGGACACCTTGAGCGAGGCCCTGCTCGAGCTGCTGTCCGGATCGGCAACAAACCCTCTGATCGTCAAGCAAATGGTGCGTGAGCCGCTCACGTCGATCGCACTGCTCATCGCTCAGAACTAGACCCGCTCTCCCACCCGATAGGCCGGCTTCGGGTCACGTGCGCCATTCGCCGCCCCGATCCACCATCTTTGCAAATCCGTACCCAACCTTTTAGTCGCCCGCTCCGTTATAGGTATGTCAGGGCGCCATGGACGGGTGGTGGGCCCGCGAGTTCATCGGCTCGCGGTCCCCACCGCTACCGGGGCGCCGCTTGGCAGATGCGTGAGGTCAACGCACAATGGTGAGTGGACCGGCGGGCGAGGTCCGCCCACCGCGTAGCCGGTGGATGCGACGAGGGCGGCCTACCGCCAGAAGGGTTTGGGGGGTTGTGAAGAGGGACCTGGTGTTCATTCGCGCAGTCGAAGCAGTCGTTGCTGTGGTGATCGTCTTCGTGCTCTACCAAGTGGTGAGCGCTGGTGCACTGGCGTCAATCGGCAGGTCCGCCACCGGCTGGTACTCCCAAAAGATGGACGGCATCTTCACCGTGAGCGTGGTCGACACCAGCATCAAGTTGCCCCACCTCGACAGGGAAAGCCTGCCCATCGCATCGACGCCAGGGGCTCCTGCGGCACCCGCGGGCCCTGAGACGCCCGCGGCAACCAACGCGCCCAGTACCCTCGCGAACTCCTAGCCGCGACTTCCCTTGTGAAAGGCGCCGGCGACCACGCGACGCACCGCGCCTTCGCGGGTGGCTAACCCGCCCACGGTGAGCACCAGCACGAGCGCCGCTGCAGTCAGCGCCAGCGAGCCCACGGGCAGCCAACGCGCGCCCCACACGCCAATAATCACGGCGCCCAGTCGAGAGCCGATGGCGTTGCCAAGGTTGAATATGGTCGCGTACGCCCCGTTGCCAAGGTCGGACGTCCAAGGCGTGTGCCGCAGCGCCCAGTTCACCATGGCGACAACGGTCACCGACCACGCGAGCCCCTGAAGGCAAATCATGGCGACGATTGCGACCTTGGAGTGGATGCCAAGCGAGATCCCCACCCACATGAGCAGCAACAACGTCTGCCCCAGAGCGACCGACTTGACGGGCCAGCGGTCAACGTACCGCGCGACCATCCACGTCGCGGCAACGCCAACCACGCCGCCGACAAAGAGCAAGATCGGCACCGTGCCATCGGCAAAGCCCGTCACCTCTGTGAAGAGCGTCGCGAAGAAGGTCCACGTCATGGACAGGGCCCACGTGGTGAGCGCGGTGATGAACAAGATCCTGATGAACCTCGACAACGACGGCACGTCGCCGCGCGGCACGGTCGACTGCCGAGTGCGGAAGCTTGGCATCAGGATGGCGATCGTGATCGCCATGATCGCTCCTCCCGCCGCGAGGATCCAGAACGGGGCGTGCCAGCCAACCTGCTGGGCCAGAAACGTCTCTGCGGGCAGCCCGATGACCCCCGCGGCCGATCCCCCGAGCAGCAGCCTGGCGACGGACTTGCCGCGACGAGCGGCGGGGAACATCCCGGCCGCGGCGGGGGTGACCACCGCCCAGAACAGCGCGTGGCCAATTCCGGTGAGCACGCGGGAGGCGAGCAGGGCCTCGTAACTTTGGGTCGACGCGGCCACCAAGGCGCCAAACGCCCAGAATGCCAAAGTGCCCACGATGACCCAGCGCCTGATCATGTGGGTGGTGAGCCTGGCCAGTGGCAGCGTGGCGAACATCGTCGCCAGAGCGAACACCGTCACGGTCATGCCCAGCTGTTGCTCGCTGCGTCCAAGGTTCGCCGCCATAACGGGGAGCATCCCCATGGGCGCCACTTCGTTTGACACCATCAGGAACGCAGCGACCGCGAGCGCCACAAGCGTCGCGTTGGCGCGCCCAGGCGAGACGGGCGGAGCGGCGGGCCTTCCGGGTGCGCCTGACATTCCCGACGCGGCAACCGGGGGCGCGAGAATGTCGCCCTCTGGGACGAACACCGCGTCGCCGGAAACGGGAGCCGCATACGCGCGCGGCTCGTCCTGCGCGACGACGGCGGGCGCGCTCACAGCAAGAGGAGAGAACTGTGCGACCGGGCGGTCGCGCACGCTGAACATCATGAAATTCCTTGCACATCAGAGGGAAGGGCCGACGCCACACCGCGTCCAACGCGCTCAGCGTAGCCCGCGAACTCCGTCATAGACGATGCCCCAGCCCCGTTTTCGAAACGTTTCGACCCATTCTCCCACACGGCGTCGCGGCATTTCCAGTGCCTTTGGTCGGACTCGCTCAATCGGCGTCATGTGGCGCGATCAGCAGAGCGATGTGCGCGTCTACGCGGGGATTTCAATCGAAACGGTGGTGCCCTTGCCCAGTGTGCTGGCGATCTCGAGCACTCCCTGGTGCGCGTCGACAATGGCCGCGGTGATCGCCAGTCCCAGCCCGGCGCCACCCGTCGATCGCGAGCGCGAGCTGTCGCCACGCACAAACCTCTCGGTGGCGCGCGCGGCGATCTCGGGTGTCATGCCCGGGCCATCGTCGATCACGTCGATGCGAACGCTTTCGCCATGGTCACGCTCGACAAGACTCACCGACGCGGTCACGTGCTCCGCTCCGTGATGAGCCGCATTGTTGACCACGTTGATCACGGCCTGGCGCAAACGATCCGCATCTGCGGTGACCATCACGGGCGCCTCAAAGTCCGCCATCACCGGGCCGTGTCCCCGCTCGAACGTCACGTCGGGGTGGGTGCGCGCGGCATCCGCGAGAACCTCAGCCACAAGGCCCTTGGCGTTGAGCGACGCGAGGCGCAATTGAGGCTCGGCGTCAAAGCGCGCGAGTTCCAGCATGTCCTCGACGAGTCGCTTCATGCGGCCCGCCTCCGCCTCCGTGCGGGCCCACGCGTCGGCCTGTTTGGCCTTGCCCGCGATCGCGCCCTTACGGTGCAACTGCGCGTAGCCCAGCACGGTGGTGAGCGGCGTGCGCAACTCGTGCGAGGCATCGGCCACGAATTCGCGTAGCTGCGCCTCCGAGCGCTCCCTCTCCTTGATCGAGTCCGAAAGCCTGCCGATCATCGCGTTGAGAGAGGCGGCCAAGGCCGCGGACTCGGTGCCACTTCCAGCGCCGTCGAGACGCACAGAAAGGTCACCATCCGCAATGAGGGCCGACGCATCCACCATGCGTCGCATCGGCGAGATCCCCAACCGGATGACCCACCACGCCACCAGTCCCAGCCCCGCGAGCACGGCGGCGATGCCGAGCGCCTCGATCATGACCATCCGATGCGCGACGGCCTCGACCGGCTCCGTGGACAGGCCGATGACTTGCCAGTGGTCAAACGTGGGCCTCACCAGGATGCGGTACTCCTCGTCTCCCGTCGAAGGCACCGTGAGGTACGTGTCCCCCACGGTCGACAGCGAAGCGGTTTTGATGAGCGGGCGAGACACGACCGCGTCGTCGCCCTGATACACGTTGGGACTCCACACCGCCTTGTACGCGCCGTCGATATACAACTCACCGAGCAGCGCGTCGGATGGCCGATCCTTGGTGGGGTCGGCGGGTGGCACCACGGGCGGATCGAGATCGCCGTCACCGTCGTCACCGTTCACGTAGTTGCTCAGGTCCTGGGCCGCATCCGCGTGAACACTAGGCCCGCCCGCAAACGCGAGCAGCCGGCCATCGAGCTGATTGACCAGGTAGGTGCGAGTTGTCACGGTGACGGCCACCGCCGCGACCGAGGCCACCAGGCCGATGAGCGCTAGCCCAACAAGCACCCTGGAACGCAGGGACATTCCACGCGCCCAGCGGGAGGGAGCGTGCACGGCATCGGCCGCCGTCACCCCTCGACCCTCATGGTGTAGCCCACGCCTCGCACCGTCTGGATCAGCTTGGGCTCGATGCCGTCGACCTTTTTGCGCACATAGCCGATGTACGTCTCCACCACCGATGGGTCGTCATCAGGCGAATAGCCCCACACGTTGGTCAGCAGTTGTCCGCGAGACATCACCCTGCCCGCGTTCGCCAGCAGGAAGGCCACCAACTTGTACTCGGTGGGCGACAGGTGGATCTCCTCGGCGCCGCGCGTCACCCTGTGGGCGACGTCGTCGATCGTGAGATCGGCAAGCGTCATCACGGCCGATGCAGTGGGAGACGAGTCGACGCGGCGCATCACGGCCTCGACGCGCGCCACCAGCTCCTCGAGGGAAAAGGGCTTTGAGAGGTAGTCGTCGGCGCCAAGCCCGAGGCCCTCGACGGCATCGGCCGAGGTGTCCTTCGCGGTGAGAAAGATCACCGGCGTGCGGTCCCCCGTCTCGCGCAAGCGCTTGAGCATGCCGAAGCCATCGAGCTCCGGCATCATCACATCAAGAACGATCAGGTCCGGCTTGGATTCCTTGACGGATCGCAAGCCTTCACGCCCGTTGGGCGCGTCCGTCACGTCGTAGCCCTCGAACTTGAGAGCGGCAACCAGCATGGTGCGGAGGTTGTCTTCATCGTCAACCACCAGGATGCGTCGCTTGATCATGACCCCAGTCAAGCACCGACACCTCCATGTTTGCTCAGAGGTCGCCGCAATATTGCTGTGGGCGCCTTTTCTTGACGGCTCCTGCGCCTTCTCTCAGCCGTCTGTGAGATTCGGGGCGTGTGATGAGAAGCGATGGAAGCCGCGGCACATGTGGGACGCGGCCCCCACCGCAAAGTGGTCGATTGTCGTGAGACGACCGGCATGGCTTGGGCAAGGCGCTTTGCTTCTCGACGTTCCGACACGACGAGGAGATTCGCGGCGGTGTCGCTTCCACGACCGAACCGCAGCGAGGCCTTCGAGGCCAGGAGTGCACGCTCCAGAGGGTCGCGGGGACTGCCAGCCCTGCGGCCCTCAGCCGCGCTCGGGGGACTGCCGCGTCAGGGACCAACCTGGCCGGGCCCAACGGGGCCGGGCCCAACCTGGCCGCCGTCAGCGTCGGCTCGTGAAGTCCGATGCCTCGCCCACGAGCCTGCGCAACTGCTCCAGGTTCTTCATCTCGACACCAAAGCCGCAAGCGGTGAGCTCCCTGGCATCGGGATCGTCCATGTCTTGAAGCCGCATCGCCATCATCGTGTCGATCAGCATTCCTTGAGCCATGAAGGCCATCGCATCCGGAACCGCGAGCCCCGCCTCATCCCTCACGATGCGATACACGTCAAGGAAGCGCTCGCGCGCGATGGGCCCAAGCACAGGGTCGTGCCCTGCAGAGAAGACGTGCATGAGGCTGAGAAGAAGCCCGCGGTCAGAGATGAGCTCCTGGTACGCCTCGCCCATGCGGTGTTGCCGCTCGGTGACCGTCTCGTCTCCGGTGAAGGTGGCGATCACGGCGCGAAACACGGACTGCACCCTGAAGCACGCCCTGTCGGTCACCGCGATGACCAACGCCTCCTTGGAGCCAAAGGTGCGCACCACATACGCCTGGCTGATTCCTGCCACCCTCGCGATCGTGTCGGTGGTTCCGCCGCCAAAGCCCATGGTGCCAAAGACCTCGGTGGCGGCGACAAGGATCTGTTCGCGGCGATCCGCGGCACTCATTCGCTTGGTTGTGATGGACATATTGACAGGTTATCACTTGATTACTTATAGTCGTGTCGTAGTAATCATCCGATTACTTTATGGCCCCGCGAGGGGTTCATTCCGCGTCGCATCCCTCCCCCAAAGGACCCCCATGCCATCGACCCGCCGCTCCCCGGTATGGCTGATCATCGCCGCCGCTTCCCTCCCCATGTTCATGGCCACCCTCGACAATCTCGTGGTCACCAACGCCCTCCCCGTTCTCGCGAAGGACCTCGGCGCGAGCATCGAACAGCTCCAGTGGTTCATCAACGCCTACGCGCTCTCCTTCGCGAGCCTCATCCTCATGGCCGTCGCCCTCGGCGACCGCTTCGGTCGCCGTCGCGTCTTCATGACGGGAATCGTCATCTTCACCGCGGCATCGGCGCTGTGCGCTCTCGCCACGACGCCCGAGCAGCTCATCGCGGCCCGCGTGATTCAAGGCGCGGGCGGCGCCGCTGTCATGCCCCTGTCGCTCGCGATCCTCGCCGGCTCGGTCACCGCGAAGCTCCGACCCCTCGCGATCGGAATCTGGGGCGGCGTTGCCGGGCTCGGGGTCGCGCTCGGGCCGCTCATCGGCGGCGCCGTCGTCGAGGGCTTCAGCTGGCACGCTATCTTCTGGCTCAATGTCCCCGTCGGCCTGATCGCCATCCCGCTGATTATCGTCGCACTGCGCGAGGCGCGCGGCGACAAGGAGCCGCTCGACCTCGTTGGCCTCGGGCTCGGGGTCGGAGCGGTCTTCGGCATCGTCTTCGGCATTGTCCGTGGCAACGATGCAGGTTGGACTTCGGGTCAGGTGCTCGCCGGCCTAGTGGGTGGCGGCGCGCTGCTCATCGCGTTCCTGGTGTGGGAGTCGCGCCACCCCGCGCCCTTGCTCCCTTTGTCTTTGTTCAGGGACCGCTCGTTCACTGTCGCGAACACGCTCGCGCTCGCCTTCAGCTTTGGCATCTTCGGCGCGATCTTCATCCTCATTCAGTTCATGCAAGTGGTGCAGGGCAAGTCCCCCCTCGAGGCCGGCGTCCTGACGATGCCGTGGACGATGGCCCCGCTCGTGATCGCTCCCATCGCGGGCATCATCACGCCTCGCGTCGGCACCCGCGCCCTGCTCATGACCGGAATGGCGTCCATGACGATCGGCCTCGCGTGGATCGCGATGGTCATGGAGCCCACGACCGCCTACGTGGACTTCGTCCCCGGATTCATCCTGTGCGGAATCGGCATGGGCTTCGTGTTCGCCCCGCTCGCCACCGTGATCCTGTCGCACATGCGCGACGCCGACCACGCCAAGGCATCGGGCACCAACTCGACGCTGCGCGAAGTCGGCGGGGCGCTCGGCATCGCCGTCCTCACCGCCGTCTTCACCGGCACCGGCGGGCAATTCACGCCCACCGAATACACCGACGCGGCAATACCTGCCCTCTACGCGGGCGTGGGCGCGCTGGTGGTCGCGACGGCCCTCACGTTCCTTCTTCCCGCAGGCCGTGGCACGACAGGCAGTGCCGACGCCTCTGGTCGCTTAGCGGAGGAGGACCTGGTTCGGGTAAGCCTCAGGGCGTAGCGGCGGGCCCCGTGACGGGGCTGGTGACGGGGCTGGCGACCAGGAAGCTGGTCGCCCCCCGCGCCGTCACGTCTCGAACGACGCCAGGAATGCCTTGGTCTCCGTGCGCAACATGTCCGCCGCGAGGGCCTCGTAGTCGGAGAAATTCGGGAACGCGAAGAGGTGCGCGCTCCCGGGGTAGGTGAAGACCTCGAGAGCTCCTTCGGGCGCGGCCGCGACAAGATCGGCCGCCTCTTCGCCCTCCATCCACGTGTCGTCCTCCGCGTAGTGGAGCTGGGCGCGCAGGCCCGCCGGCCATTCCGGATCCCCAAACCATTGTGGGCCGCTCGCGCCTCCCACCAGAATGAGTCCTGCGATGCCGGGCTCAGTGAGTGCCGCGATTTCACTCGCCACCGCACCAAGCGAAAAACCCATCAGCACCACGGGGGCCTCGGCGCCGCGAGCCGCCTCGCGCACCGCGGCGGCGTAGTCCATCATCTTGCCCGACTCGGCTCGATCAATTCCGTCGTTGAGGTTTCCAAAAGTGTCGCCGCCAAAGAGGTCAACGGTCATAACCTGGTGACCCTCGACGCGCAACCACTCGGCCCACGACTCCACATTGGAGTCCAGACCAAGGACAGAATGCGTCAGAACCACGTTGACCATTGACTCTCCCTCCCTACGCGCGAAACCGCGCGCCTCCTCCCCAGTCTTGCACGGGGCGACGATGAGCGCGCGGGCCCTCTTCAGAACGGTCGCAGCCCCGCTATCAGTTCTAGACCTCTCTCTCCCCGCGCCAGTAGCTTGATGTGTTCGGTGAAGTGCGCGACCTACTCCGCCGCAACGGTCGCCCTCGTTTGTTCGATTTCGCGACCGTCGATCGCAAGGAGGAGGATACTGAGTTGATCCACTGGGTTCAGAGAATCACTGGCTTCGTAGGAGGTCCCATGCCGCGCCCCGCGACCGACAAGCGCGCGCGCCTCGCCGACGCCGCGCTCGACCTTGCATATCGACGCGGCTTTGAGCGGGCATCGATCGCGGACATCGCGGAACACGCGGGGGTCGCCCCTGGCTCCGTCTACTACTACTTCAAGACCAAGGACGATGTGGGCCGGGCGGTCGTTGACAGGCTCGCGGAGCGCTACCTCTCGGTCACCGAGGGCTGGCGCGACCTGTCCTCTCCCGAGGACAGGCTCGTCTCCTTCGTTGGCATGTACCTTGACGATGTGGAAAACGTGAGGGCGTTCGGTTGCCCCCTCGGCGCGGTGTCGGCAGAACTGGGCAAGCACTCTCCCGAGCTTGGCGCGGCCGCGGGCCAGGTCTTCTCGGCATTGATCGATTGGGCGGCAGGAGAGTTCGAGGAGTTGGGGTTCGCCCAGGGCGCCGCGCGCGTACGAGCCACCCACCTCATCGCCGTCATTCAGGGCGCCGCATCCCTCAGCAACGCGCTTGACGACCCGGAGCCGCTACAGCGCGAGGCCGCGCACCTTGAGCGCTGGATTCGCCGCGCGCGCGAGTAGCAAGACCACGATGTAAGGACTGGATTCAGCTCGATTTGCATTCATAGTCAGCGCACTATGTATGCTGTGGTTGTTCGCCACGCAACCACGAATGGAAACCTCATGTCCCAGCCCACGCCCCGCATTGTCGTCACAGGAGCCACCGGCTTCCTTGGCGGTCACATCATGTCTGCCCTCAACTCGCATCCAGTCACTCTGATCGCCGCGGCTCGCGACGCCTCGCGCTTGCCCGCCTGGTTCACCGGGCAGACCCGCATCGGAGACCTCATCGATCCCGCGTACCGCCGCGAAGTGGTGCGCGACGCAGACGTGGTGATCCACGCAGGCACCTGGTCGAGCTTCTGGGGCCACGAGCGCGAAGAGCGCTACGCGTTCCTGGAACCGAGCATCGACCTGATCGACAAGGCCGTCGCGGCGGGGGTCGGCCGTTTCATATCGGCGAGCACCGTCGCGCTGGGCACGCCTGCAACTCGCGCCCCCGCGACCGTCGTCGCACCGAGAACCCTCGCAACCGGCACCTCCGCGGTGGAAGACGACTCTGTGGTGGACGACGACTCTGTGGCGCACGGCCGCCGGTTCTGGCCTCACCACGTCGCGATGGTGCAGGTTGAAGATCACATGCGCGCCGTCGCTCAAACGGACCGCACACGCATGGTGTCGCTAAGGCTTGGACACTTCATCGGCGCCGGCAACTCGCTGGGCCTTGTTTCCGCGCTCATCCCGCGCCTGAAAACCCGCCAAGTGCCGTGGGTCAACCACGGCCGTGCACACCTGCCCCTCGTGTCCGGGGCCGACATGGGCCGCGCGTTTGCGCTGGCGGCAACCGTCGACGGGACGCGATTAGGGGCATTCGAGGCGATCAACATCGTTGGCAATCAGCAGCCGACCGCCCGCGACGTCTTCGCTCACATCGCCGCCACAGCTGGCGTGCCCAGGCCCGCGTATTCCGTCCCGTTGGGCGCCGCCTACGGCTTTGGCGCGCTCATGGAGGCGGTCCACCCGTTCACTCCCGGCCGGGCACCGTTCCTGACGCGATCGCTCGTCTTCGTCGGTGAGAACTGGCACATGGACCACGCAAAGGCGCGACGCGTGCTTGGCTACGTGGGGACGGACGACTGGCGCGACGTTGTCGCCGCGTCGGTCGACGAGCGGCGCGCGCTGGATTACGCCTGGCCTGCTCTGTCACAGGCGTAGCTTTCACAGCCCTAAAGTCGGGCCAGCGTCTCGATGTCCACGGTGAACTCCGCGACGACCTCGGCCGAAACGGTCGCGCGCGTGGTGCCGATCGCCTCCAGGTAGTGGCCCGTGGTGGGCCCGCCTGGGGCATCGGCGCCGGCGTCATGCCCACGCTCCACCGCGGCCTCAAGCTCGGACTGCGAGGCACGTCGCGCGGCGAACTCGATGTCTGCGGGGGTGAATCCGTCCGCGGCCGCGGCCGCGACCACAGCGCCGAAGTCCACCTTCCCTGCCGATGCGGAGGGAACGAACCGTTCCCAAATGGCGACCCTCGCGTCGGCGTCAGCAAGCCCGATCGGGATCACGTAGTCGAAGCGGCCGTGGCGCAAGAACGCTGTGTCGAGCGAACGGATGAAGTTTGTCGCGCACACCACCAGCCGGTCGGGGCGGTCCCGGAAGGCAGGAATGATCTTCAGCAGCTCGTTGGTGACGCCCTGCAGAGGCGAGGGCGGGTCGCCGCGTCGGTGGGAAGCGATCTCCTCGACCTCGTCAATCAGCACCACTGCGTGTCCGAGCGTGTCGATCTCCTGGAAGGTGGCGCGAAGCGCGCATGCGAGACCCTTGGGGTCGGCGGCCAATCGCGACGGAAACACCTCGACGAAGGCCCACTCCTCCGGAAGGCCGCGATGCAATCGCCTTGGCGAACGTGGTCTTGCCGGTGCCTGGCGGGCCAAGGAGGACCACCGCGCGCGGCGGGGCCACACCGTATTGCTCCGCGAGTTCGGGCTGGGCGAGCGACATGACGAGCCGCTACTCCAGCATCTCCCTATCGCGCCGCATGCCGCCCACCGCGTCCCACAGGTCTCGGGGGAGGATGCGCCCGCCAAGTTCCGCGAGGTGAGTGGCCTCGGCACGCTGGACCGGAACGCGGCGCTCGACGTAGCGCGATTGCTTCTTCGCGGCGGGCACGAGTGCGGACAGCACGGTGGCGCCATAGATTGCAATGTGCTGCTCGAGCGCGCGCAGCATCTGGTTGCCGACTCCCTGAGAGCGCCGCTCAGAAGTCACCGCGTGAAGGACACCCGCGCCTGATTGCGCGCCACGCGTCCCACGCACGCACGCACGCACGCACGCACGCACGCACGCACGCACGCACGCACGCACCGATGATCTGACCGTCCTGGGTGGTGGCCACCACCGCGAGGTCTTCGGTGGGGGAGGTGAGGACCTCGGCGAGCGCGTAGACGGGTGCAACCCCGGAGGCGCGCTGCTGTTCGTGCAGGTTCAGAATGCCGTCCAGGCCGTCGGTGTGGATATCGCGGATGCGCCAGGTGGCCATCGTTGGCCTTCTCGGGTCTTGCCGCCCGAGCATACCCCTTGGGGTATCGTGTGTTGACGTGCAAGTCACCATTTACCAGGGCATCGGTCGGTCGTCGTCCCTTCTCGCGTCGTCGGGCAGGTGCGGCAGGTCCCCACCGTCACCGCGAATGCAGAGCCAGCGCAGGTTGCCGTCCGAGCCGGGCAGGCAGCGCCACGTGCGCATCACGCCTTGGCCCACGCGAATGGTTGTGCCTGGGCCCACCTCCATCACCTCATCGTCGAGGCCCATCTGACCCGTGCCCGCCAAGAAGATGTAGAGCTCCTCATCCGACGAGTGCGTATGCCAATAGCCTGCGTCCTCGCCCGGCTCAAGGCTGTTAGCGGTGACTCCCACGAACCGCATCGGCAACTCGTGGTCCAAGACGCGACGGCCGTCACGCGAGC
>JAYTGI010000375.1:0-9345 GCA_043733605.1 Demequina sp.
GGATCAGGTGATGAAGTCACACGACGCGGGCATTTCGCATCGCTCGCTCAGCGCCGACACCGTGCTGGTCGGGCACGACGAACTCGTGGGCCTTCCCACCGTGTGGCTCACAAGTTGGGAGCTTGGCGAGGTGGCCACGACCGAGCTCGCCAAGCGAATCGACTGTGCCCAACTGGTGGCGATGCTCGCGCCCATCATCGGCGCGGAACGCGCGGTCGCCGCCGCGTTCAGGGCGATGGACGACGCCGGTGTTGAGGCGTTCGCGCCGATGCTTCAGTCAATCGTGCTTCCCCGCTCCACGAGGCACGCCATGAGGGCAGCGGGAATCAACCTGGGCGTGGTGCGCAAGGAGATCGTCGAGCGGCTTCCGGACGCCGATGTCGAGCCCGAGAAGATCGCTCGCTTTGGCCCCCGCACGGTCTTCACCCTTGCCGCAGGCATCGTCGCCGCCTTGGTGGTTTTCGCATCGTTCAACACGGAGAACGTCCTCAACGCTCTGCGCGACTCGAACCCGTGGTGGCTTCTCGTGGCCTTCGGTTGGGCACTCGCGACCTTCGGCGGTGCGGCGGTTGCTCTGATGGCGTTCTCCCCGATTCGCTTGCCGTGGAGCAGGGCGTTGCTCGCCCAGGTCGCTGCCGCGTATGTCGCGCTTGCGGCCCCCGCGGGAGTGGGCCCCGCGGCGCTCAACATGCGCTTGCTGACGCGCCGCAAGGTCCCAGCGCCGCTCGCCGTCGCGACGGTCGCTCTCGTGCAGGTGAGCGCCGTGGTCGTCACGGTGGTTGGACTGATCGTCCTCTCGCTCATCACCGGGTCGGAAGGAACCCTGGCGGCCTTGCCGTCCAGCTCCGTGCTCATCGGAGTGATCGTCTCCGCGGTGGTCGTGGCCCTTGCCATGGTCGTGCCGCGTGTCCGCTCCTGGTTGCTCAGGCGGCTGCGCCCGCTCGTGCGTCAGACGTGGCCTAGGCTCGCGCAGATCCTCAGCCAGCCCTGGCGCCTCGCTCTCGGCATCGGCGGCAACCTGCTACTCACGGTCGCGTATGTCGGGGCGTTCGACTCGACGCTCAAAGCCTTCGGTCAAGGAATGCCACTCATCGACGTCACCGTGCTGTTCCTGATCGGAAACGCAGTGGGCGCCATCATCCCCACGCCCGGTGGTGTAGGTGCGGTGGAGGCCGCGCTCACCGCTGGCCTGATATCCGCGGGACTCCCGCCAGGAATCGCCGCATCCGTTGTGGTGCTATACCGTCTTCTGAGCTATTGGGCACGAATCCCCTTGGGGTACCTCGCAATGAGGTTCCTCCAAGGAAAGGGTGAACTTTAGTGATCGATGCCGCTCCGGCGGCCTTCGCACTCCTCTTGGGTGCGGTGGCCGCCTTCAACCCATGCGGGTTTGCGCTGCTTCCCGCTTATATCACCGTGATCGTGACCGGCAGCGCCGACGAGCGTCTCACCCGGCCACAGGCGCTGCGTCGCGCCGTCGTGTTTGGCCTGGCCATGACCGCTGGGTTTGTCGCGGTCTTCACTGGGTTTGGCCTGCTCTTCGGCGCCGTCAACGTCGCGCTCCAGGGTTCGATCCTGCCCTACCTTCCCTACGTGACCGTGACGCTGGGCCTGGTGCTGATTGGCTTTGGCGTGGCCATGGCGCTAGGTCACGAGGTGCCAGGGTTGCGCGTGCGGCCCATCTCAGGCCGGGCGCCCCGCGCCGATGCTTGGTCCCAGGTGCTCTACGGGGTTTCGTTTGCCTTGGCCTCCCTGTCTTGCACGATCGCGCCATTCTTTGCCGTGGTGACTCAGTCGCTCGATGCATCCGGACCGGTGGGAGCCATCGCCCCTTTCGTGATCTATGGCGCGGGGATGGGGACCTCGGTGCTGCTCGTGTCTCTCGCCGCCGCGTTCGCCGGATCGGCCGTGGGGCGTGGGCTGCGCGGCCGCACGGGTCTGATCCTGCGCATCGGCGGTGTCGTCATGGTTCTCGCCGGCGGGTGGGTCATCCTGTATGGGCTCGCCGAGATCCTGCCGCGCTATGGGGTGCGCGTGCTCGACGAGGTGCTGTTGAGCTCGTCACGCGTGCAGGGCTCGATCTCGGGCGCCATCGCGGACTGGGGAACGCCCGTGCTGATGACCGTTCTGTCGATGGTGCCTGTGACCGTGGCGCTCGTGTTTGCGCTCGCTCGACGCGACGCGGGACGCGCAAACTCGGCTGGCTCCCTGCTGCTTGCGGTGAGTCTTGGCGATTCCAGCGCTGCTCCCGTGGCACCACCTGCGGCACCACCTACCGCAACTGACGACGTGCTGGACGCGATCCGTCTCGCAGCGTCGGGCCGCTAAAGCGCCCTAGGACGAGGCAAGGTGCGCCGCGGCGTCGAGGATGCCCTGGCTCTCCAAACCGCCCTGGATCGTCGTGATCTCGCCGTTGTCGTTGATCAGCACAAATGCGGGCTGGTACGGCACGCCAAAGGTGCTCCACAGGCCACCGTCTGGATCGACGATGTGCGTGACGTCGGCAAGGCCGTAGGTGTCGACGAACTTTTCCATGCCCGCCTGGTCGGACTTTCCGGGGACTCCGTAGAACGTGACGCCATCTGGGAGTTGGGCAATGGCCTCAGCCACGCCGGGGGCCTCCGCCTGGCACGTGGGGCACCACGATGCCCAGAACCACAGGATGGAGTCGTGGCCAGCAAGGCTGGAGCCCGCGAACGACTCTCCCTTGAGGGTCGCGGCGGTGAAGTTGAGGCGAGGGTCTTGAGGGTCCGCCTGGTCCGGCTGGTTCATGACATCACCAGGCAAGGAACCCGCGGTTGGCGAGGCGCCGTCACTCACCACCGCGTCCTCGGTCGAGGTCTGAGGCGCGTCCGATGGGCCGCAGCCCGCCAAGGCGAGCGCGGCGGCAAGGCCAAGTGCTATCGGTGCAAATGCGCGGGTCTTCATGGGGCTTCCCTTCGCAAGGCGCCGAGGGGACAAGGAGTTCAGCGCGAGCGGGAGGCTTGCGGCGCAAGCCGTTCATGAGCGGATTCGATGCGAGAGCCTCAGGGGATGGGTTCGGCACACACAGGATCTCAGCCGACGACATCCACTTGGAACAGCCTCCCAGGAGTTCATGCGAAGTTCCAGGGGCACCGAGGCTCGGGTGTGTGCGACAAGGTCCGTGAGCGGAGTGCGAAAAGGGCACCACTCATGGGGTACGCGGTGCCCTCTTCCGCGCGCAAAGCGCGCGCGTCTTTCCGGATGAAGACTAGAGCCGCTTGTTGACCTCCGCGAGCAAGGTTTTGGGCTCCAGCCACATGGACGGGTAGTCGCCGGACCACACTTGCTCGCCTGCCGCATTGATCAGAATGAAGCCGTGTCCGGGGAGATCTGCATGCATTCCGGTGCCAAGCGTTCCGTACTCCTTCGACACGGTGCCGTCGTCAATGAGGAACGGGGTGCTGATACGCACCGCATCCATCGCCCTGCGGATGTCTTCAGGAGGGTCCATGACGATGGGGAGCACGGCGATTCCTTGAGCGGCAAATGCCGGATCGGCCTCGATCGCCTTCATCTGAATGATGCACGCCTCGCATCCCGCACCCTCGTTGAAGTAGAGAATGACCGGTTGCCCCCGGTAGGCAGACAGCGACACGGACTTGCCGCTGGTGTCCGTGAGTGTGAAGTCAGGCGCCAATCGGGCCTCGTCGGAAACTGAGGGCCGGGCGGAGAGAAGGGCTGGTACAACGATGGCGGCGACCACGCCGAGGCCCACCGCCCAGATGATCAGCGCTCGAAGGTGGAGCCTTCCTGGGGAACGTCGTGGCGGGAGCCCAGGTGTGTTCGCGGCCTTCGCGGGTTCCGAGTTCGACGTGCTACTCATGATGGGATCCTTTCGTTTTCGTCAGCGATGTGGTCGCGAACGGCTGTTCGTCTCTTCCGATCGGCCAGGGTTGCGAAAACGATTCCGCCCACCACGGCAAAGAGCATGAGGCCGAGGACCGGCTCTGGCACTGGGCTGAGCCAGCCTTCGACCGAGGAAAAGACACGAACGAGGTTTCGGCTAAACCAGTCCTGGAGCGCTGAGCCACCGGTCATTTCCGTGCTTTGCGAGAGCCAGATGATCCCGGTTCCCATGGCGACAAAGGTCGCCGCGACCGCCAGGTTCACGGCGTCGAGCGTCCGTTGCTTGCCCCGGAAGCTCCACTTCACGGGCCGGCTCTTGGCGAACTTGCGGTCTGCGAGACGCGCCTTGTCCCACACCAGCGCCATGATGAACAGTGGGAAGACCATTCCGAAGACGTACGCCACTCCGAGGAGAATTCCACCCCCGACGGATCCCGAGAGGGCGGACAACGTCATGACGCCCACAAGCACTGGCGCGCAACAACTCGATGCAATCCCGGAGAACACCCCGAGAGCGAAGAACGACCCGCTGTCGCCTTTGCTCGTGTCGGGCATGCGGATGACGCTTGGGAGCGACCACATCTTGCCCTTGATCGTGAGATACGCGAGGACGTACATCAGCAGGCCGCCCGCAACGTACAGCGGGGCGTGATAGCGGGCGATGGCTCCAGCCAACAAGCTGGCGCCAAGCGTAAGCGGGATCAAAACGACCGCTAGTCCGGCCGCGAAGATGAAGGTCAACGGCAAGAGGCGCCAACGGCGGTTCCGCGTCGCGCCCGCAATGTAGCTGGGGGCGAGAAAGACGATGCAGCAGGGAGCAAAAAGTGCGACACCGCCCGCGAAGAACGCGGCCAAGACGCTCCCGGTAGTAAGAAGTTCAGATCCCATGGCCCGCGCCTCGCATGGTCAATGCGCGTTCAGTGAGTAGTTTGCCGAGCTTCTTGCGCGGAAGCCTCCCGTGACTAAAGAAGGCGCCGTCCAGCAATATGAGTGGACTCATGGCTGGTCGGTGCTCGGCGATGAGCGCCCGGCCCTCGTCCGATTCAGCGCTCACGGCATGGACGTCAAGCGCAAATTCGGTTGCCATTTCCTCCAGCGTTCGGCTGGCGTCGGTGCAAAAATGGCACGCCTCCGCGTGTACGAGCGTGATGTGCGCGAGCGCAGCATCCGATGTCGGTATCGCCATGTCCGTCCGTTCTCGTCAAGGATTCGGACTCAAGTGTCGTGGCCGTGCCATGGGGGCCTGATGAACTCCCGATCAAGAAATCATGAAGAACGTCGCCATATGAACTCTGGCCGCGAAGTGACGCTCACCCTGAACTAGGTTGGCGCCATGGATGATGAAGGCTGCTCGGCGCCGCGCGCCCTGGTGGTGGACGACGAACGTGACCTCGCGGCACTGATCGGCGACTATTTGGCGCGCGACGGCTTTGAGGTGAGCCTCGCATACGACGGCAACGCCGCCGTCAGTCGAGCGCGCGAATGGGCACCCGACCTCGTCGTCCTTGACCTGGGCTTGCCGGGACTCAACGGGATTGAGGTGTGCAGAACACTCCGGACCTTCAGCTCCTGCTACATCCTCATGGTGACTGCGCGATCGGAAGAAGTCGACACGCTCATCGGTCTGTCCGCCGGCGCCGATGACTACATGACGAAGCCCTTCAGTCCACGGGAACTGGCCGCCCGCGCTCAAGTGATGATGCGTCGGCCGCGCGCGGAAGACTCCGGGGCAGGCGTGGACGCGAACGTAATGCGTGTCGGATCGCTGAGCCTGGATACCGACGCGCGCGAGGTGTGGATCGACGGCGACCGGGTTGAACTCACCAAGATCGAATTTGACCTCCTCGCGACACTCGCGTCCAGACCGCGCCAGGTGTTCACCCGCCGCGCACTCATTGAGGCGGTCTGGGGCACGTCGTGGGTGGGAGACGAACACCTTGTCGATGCTCACGTGTTGCACGTGCGGCAGAAGCTTGGCGACAGCGCCGAGGTTCAGACATTCGTCAAGACGCTACGCGGTGTTGGCTATCGCATGGGCGACGGCTAGCCCGTGAGCGCCCGCGACGGTCTGCGCCTGGGCCTCACCACACGTCTCATCGTTGCGTTCGCCCTGGTCATTGCCGTGGGCGGCTCGACGGCGTGGCTTGTGGTGGGGGCAATTGGGCCGGCGGCATTCGATGCGCACTTGGCGCGGGCCGGCCTGTCTCCTACCTCCGAGGCGGTCAAGCACGCGCGCAAAGCCTTCGCCGATGCAAGCGGGTCCTCTCTCACGATTGCGCTCCTGGCGTCACTCGTGGCGTCACTCGGCATCAGCGTATTTGTGGCACGCAGGATCGGACTGTCCCTCACCCGGCTGTCCCAGGCTGCGGCACGGGTCGCGAAGGGTGAGCGCTTGGAACCGCTCACGTCAACAGGGGCGGGGCGTGAGTTTGACGCACTTGCCCGCGATTTCACGACGATGGCGAATCAGTTGGCTGCGGCAGAGGAGCTCCGGCGAAGGCTGATTTCCGACGTGGCACACGAGCTACGCACGCCCGTGGCAACGCTGAGCGGCTACCTCGAGGGTATTGAAGATGGCGTCCGCGAGGCGGATCCTTCAACCGTCGCGGTCCTTCGTGGCGCGACCGCTCGTCTAGCGCGTCTCGCCGAGGACCTCACGGATGTCACGTCTGCCGAGGCTGGTCCGCGATCCCTGCGGGTCACCAGAGTAGACACCTCGGTCGCCATAGAGGCCGCGCGCGCCGGCGCGGCCCCCGCGTTCTCCGACAAGGGCGTGGCGCTGGTAGCACGCGCAGACCATGACCTCTGGATCGACGCCGACCCCGAACGGTTGGGGCAGGTGCTCGCAAACCTCCTCAACAACGCGCTGCGACACACTGCTCCTGGTGGACACGTGACGATGACATCGCGCTCGACGCGAGTGGGCGCCGTGATCGATGTTGCGGACGACGGCGACGGCATCGACCCCATCCACCTGTCGCACGTCTTTGATCGCTTCTACCGCTGCGACAACGCGCGGGACCGAGATCACGGCGGCTCAGGAATTGGACTCGCGATCGTGAGGGGCCTCGTCGCAGCCCACGGTGGCACTGTGGAAGCGAAATCGAAAGGCGTCGGGTCGGGCGCGCTGTTCCGTGTGGTCCTCCCGCTCCGCTCTCACCCCTAGAGAGGGCGCATTCTTGACGTGGCAGGATCAGTCGCGCTACCTCTGGTCTGCGCCGCCCTTGTCGCCGCCGGCGAGCTCGGCGCGAATTGTGCGGTAGTCGTCGGCCGAGATCTCGCCTCGCGCCAATCGTGCCTCGAGCAGTTCGGTCGCGCTGGTGCCCGCCGTCCCGCGAGGGAATAGCCGTGTAAGTCCCCACACCGCCAAGCCGACAATGATCACCCAAAACAGCATCATGAAGCCCCAGGCTCCATGTGTCCAGCCGCCGCCCCATTGGCCCCAGTTCATCATGTCGTTTCCCTTCGCCAGGTGAGTCGATCTATCCGAAGGCCTCAGTCAACGCCCACCGCGTCACCGTGGCGTGTCCTCGCGATCAAGTTTTGGTGAAGGTCGATTGCGCCGGAGTTCGGGCAGGGTCGATGAGCTTCTGGGCGGCTTGCGCTTGCGCTCGACGAGCGCGCTCTTGGCCACCGCTGGCGGCACGGGCTCGCGCGAGTGACCGGACACGGCAGACAAGGTACGCGAGGTCCCAGACACCCTGTCGGAACCCCTACCCGATGGCGATGTCGACGGTCACGAGCGCTTGCTCGTGGTCGCTGAATGGCGCCTGAACCACAACCTCTCCGTCCGAGCCCACCGCGAGCGAGGCGCCGATGCACCGCCAGCCGTCCCACTCGCCGCCGACTACGGGGCCGACGTTGCTGACGCCCACGACAGGCATCCCCGTCTCGCGTGCGAGCGCGCCATAGGCGGTGACCCATTCGTCGCCGTACGGCCGGACCGCGTTGTCGAAGCCGGGCGGTACCGCCCACGCGCAGGGGGAGAGCAAGATTTCCGCGCCCATCGCGGCTAGGCCCCTGCCGAGTGCCAGTGAGGAGAACGCGTTGTCCGCGCAGATATTTATGCCGATGACGCCATGCTCCGTCGCGACCACGTGAAGGGACGTGCCCGCGTCGTAGATCTCGCGCGCGAAGTCCAGCTCGTTGATCTTGCGATGCTTCGCGAGGATTTCGCCGTCGGCACCGACGAGGATCGCGGCGTTGAACAGGCGGTCGCCATCGCGCTCGGTGAGCCCCGCGACCACGAAAACCCCCGCAGACGCGGCCGCTTCGCACAGCCGATTCGAGACCGGCCCAGGGACGGGCTGGGCAAGCTCGCCCGCGGTGGTTGACGTCCACCCGACGTCAAGGCATTCGGGCAGGACGACGATCGCACAGTTCGCCCGCGCGGCGGCGTGAATCATCGCGACCGCACGGGACAGGTTCTCCTCCAGCGCGCCAGGGACCACAAGCATCTGGGCCATTCCGATGCGGAGCGAGCGCGGGTCCATGAGACGTGCCCTCCTTGATGTTTCGACGACGGTGTGGCCTGACGACGGTGTGGCCTGACGACGGTGTGGCCGACATTCTGACCCTAGTCGCCCCCCGGTCGCCGTGCGAGTGCAGGTTCGTGGGCCACAATCCCGCACGAACCGAGCGGTGCTATCGTCCAAATATTGACTATCAAGGAGGCCACATCATGACCATCAAGGACATCGGTCCCCATCCCCAGTCTTTCGACCTGGAGACCGAGACCATCGAGAATGCGAACTACCGCACCGTAGCTTGGAGCGGAAAATACCTGCAGGTCACACTCATGTCGATCCCCGTGGGTGGCGACATCGGACTCGAGAAGCACCCCGAGACGGACCAGTTCATCCGCCTTGATGGCGGTCGCGGCCGGGCCCAGATGGGACCAGGCAAGGACGACCTGACGTTCGACCAGGAGGTCACTGACGGCTGGTGTGTGCTTGTTCCCGCAGGGAGCTGGCACAACATCACCAACATCGGCGACGAGCCAATGCGGCTTTACACGGTTTACGCCCCCCAGCACCACACCCCTGGCAAGGTCCACGCGACTAAGGCAATCGCCGACAACGACAAGGACGACGAGCCCGCGGACTGGTCCGTTCAGCCCGCCGAGAGCGCGGACGAGACCGCGTAATCGTGGCGCAGCCTGAGCGGCACTAAACCGGAACGCGCGTCCACGACTTGCAGGCCTGCCGCCATGTCGGCGTTCTGCTCGATCGCGCCAGAGGAGCGCTCATGACGGTGTCGGGTCCTTACGTCGTTCTGTAAGGAGTGGCCGAGCAATGCCACCTCGTCGATGCCGTCGTACATGCTGGGGAACGCCTCAAAGCCGGCGTGGTCCGCGATGAAGGTCTTGGACTGGGCTGCGTCAACTTCGCCAGCTACCCCAGCACGGTCACCCCCGGCGGGAACTCGTGCATCGCGCCGGCGTCCGAGGCTGGCGCGGCACATGCCGCGAGAGTC
>JAYTGI010000376.1:0-9336 GCA_043733605.1 Demequina sp.
CGTGGCGGGCCGTTTGACGGCGGAGACTGATGCGCATGGTGGGACGACGTTGACGCGGTTTGACGCGTTGGGTCGCCCGACGGTTGTGAAGGCTGCTGACGGTTCCGTGGCGGTGACGAGTTACACCGCAGACGGGTATGTTGCCGCTGTGGCGCGACCGGACCAGACGGTGAGCTACAGCTACGACGCGCTGGGCAACCGTTTGACGATGGGGGACAAGTTGGGGACGTCCTCGTGGGTGTATGACTGGGCGGGTCGTGTGGTGTCTGAGACGGATGCGCGGGGCAACATGACGACGCACGAGTATGACGTGGCGGGAAACCTTGCTGGCGTGACGTATGCGGATGGTCGCACGGTTGGGCGCACGTTCGATGGTCGCGGGCTGGCGGTGTCGCAGACGGATACGACGGCGGCGGGTGTGGTGTCGGTGACGGCCTTCGCGTACGACCAGACGGGTGCGTTGGCTGGCGAGGCGCGGGCCTCGGGTGTGGCCACGCGGATCGATCGTGACCTGGCGGGTCGGGTCACGTCTATTCAATACACGGGCCTGGGAGTCACGGGAAGCACTCTGCTGTCGGGTGTGGTGAACCCGTCGTCGGCCGCGCCTGGTAATGCGTTTGGGCATTGCAAGGACAACGGGAATGGTCACCTGAATCAGCAGCCTGCGGGGTGTTCCACGGGGACGTTGGCGTTTGAGTATGTGTATGACGTGCGGGGTGTGGTGTCTCAGCGGGATGTGGTCTCGGATGAGGCGACCACGCGCACGGTGTATTCCCATGACGGGTTGGGTCGTTTGACGCGTTCGGTGACTGGTGGTGCGGCCACGTTGTATGTGTGGGATGCGGGCTCGAACCTGGTGGGTGAGGTTGGCACGGATGATCCCAGCACCGTGAAGGTGGGGGACACGTATGCGGTTGCTCGCAAGGTCAATGAGGTGAACGAGTTGGTGTTGTCGGTGAAGACGCCGGTGGGTACCCCTGGGGGGAAGGTGGAGTCCACCGCGTTCTCGTATGACGGTCGGGGGAATCGCACGGGGTCGGTGACGACCACGGTGACGGGCAAGAAGACTCACACGGTGGCGTCGTCGGTGTTTGTGTATGACGCGGCGGATCAGCTCACGTCCACGACCGGTCCTGACGGGACTGCGTCGTGGGTGCGGGACGGTGTGGGTCGTGCACTGTCGGTCACTGAGGGCGGTGTGGTCTCGCACAGGCTGTTTGATGGGTTCACGGTCGTGGCTGAGGGTGACACACAGGTGGCCACGGGTCCGGATGGTCAGGTGTTGGGGGAGACGACCACCACCGTGACCACGAGGGGGAAGAACACGACCACGTCGGTGACGTCGGTGGATGTGCTGACCGATGTGTTGGGTTCTGCGGTCGCGACGGCGTCGGGTGGGGTGATTTCTGCGGATCTTCAACTGTTTGGTGACTTCGGGGACCTGCTGACGACCAAGAAGACGGCCGCGTCGAAGACGGCGACGGTGACGGGTTTCACGGGTCAGGTGTCCACTGCTGGTGTGGTGGAGTTCGCGTCGCGCACCTTTGACCCGAGTACGCGGGTGTGGTTGCAGGATGACTCGTTTAGGGGCACGACCACCAGGTCGGCCTCGATGAACAGGTATGCGTATGTGGAGGGTGCTCCGGAGTCGTTTGTGGATGTGCTCGGGTTCTTCCGTGCCGCTGCCGCGATTCGGGCACAGAAGCTGGCGGCGTTGAATGCGGCGTTCCAGTCGGCGTTGGCGGAGCTCAATCGGGCGGTGACAGTCCAGGCACGTTTGGTGGGCAAATGGTCTGTTGCTCAGATGATGGCTTCCTACAACATGTTCCATGCGTCGTCTGATCCGACGGTGCGGGCTGCGATGGATCAGATTGCTCGTGAAGCGTTTTATGGGGTGACGCAGCACAAGTACCAGCGGAGGGTGCAGGTGGTGCTGGCGGAGCAGGTGGCGGCCGCGGCGAGGGCCAGGAAGCTTGCCGCGATTGACGCCATGGCTGAGCGCGACTTGAAACAGATTGCGGAGGAGGGCAAGTTCACCTGGAGTGGTCTGGGGAGTGACTTCGCCCAGAGCGTTGGGGGAAAGGTTCAATGGCTTGGCTTGGGCCTCAACATCGTGCGCCCGGACAACCTGGCTGCGGGGCTGACTTCTTGGGGACTCGCGGAGATGTCCGGGGCAAACTGTGGCTTCGACTCCGACCACAAGATGCTGGCCTGCACAGACGCCGGCGCAGGCTACATGCCCGGTTCTGGCGGCACCACGTGGGGAGGCGTGTTCGTTACACCCCAGTCACAGGCGGATATCGACTACCTCCTGGCCAAGGATATTGACCTCCTTGGGCACGAGGGCCAGCATTCATTTAGGCAAGCGTTCGAGGGGACACTTGCCACAGGGGCCCAAATTGGCGTTGAGTGGTTGGGGATCAGTGCTTACAACGCCTTCGCCTCGGACAAGAATGATTGGAATCCTGACTGCAACTCCGTGGAGTGGTCTGCTGGATACGAGAACGGAGGATATGAATGCCGAGGTTAACGAAGTGGTTCTTCCTGATTGCGGGGGTCTTCGCGATTTCCGGGTGCATCCAACAGCTTGATCCGATACCCGTGGTCTTTTCGCGCGCTGCTGACGGCACCCTCGTCGCGGAGGCTCCACTGTGCGCAGGTGAGACGGTCAAGTGGGTAACGGTGGGTACGAAGGTTGGGGAGCAATATCGCGAGTCAGGGAACACCGGTGTTGACGCGCCCAACGCTTCCGATTCGACTCTGACCCTTGACCTCAGTCCGGCGATGATCGCTACGGGTTCCCTAACCGACCAGTTCCCGATGATCGATGGTCCCTATCTCGGCCCTGACGACGCGGTACTCGATCTCCTCAGTTTCGGCATGTCGACCAAGCAGACCCGTGCCTTCGTCAGCCTGATTGACGTCAATCCCGTGCAAGGCCAACCCGTGCTCGTGATGGGCGAAGTGACGCGCACCAACAAGTCCACGGCGATCACCTCGATCGATCCTGCGTCGGCGACCGCACTTCTTGACACGTGGTGCGCGGACCAGCGAGAGAAGTAGTCCTAGGCGGGGAGTGTTCTCGGATCGGTCCATTCGGATCTCGGGCCGAGAGAGCGTCGAATCTGGTGGGTGAGGTTGGCACGGATGATCCCAGCACGGTGAAGGTGGGGGACACGTATGCGGTTGCTCGCACGGTCAATGAGGTGAACGAGTTGGTGTCGTTGGTGAAGACGCCGGTGGGTACGCCTGGGGGGAAGGTGGAGTTCACTGCGTTCTCGTATGACGGTCGGGGGAATCGCACGGGGTCGGTGACGACCACGGTGACGGGGAAGAAGACTCACACGGTTGCGTCGTCGGTGTTTGTGTATGACTTGGGACTGCCCCCGGTTTGGTTGACTCGTTGACCTGACCCACGGTTTGATCGCGCAGCGGATGTGGTCTCGGATGAGGCGAGGTCCCGTAGTGTGGCGAGACAACGAACGCGCGGCATTGGAGACATGGTGAGCTTTTCCCTGGTACCCGAGACGACGATCCCCAAGCCGGGCCTCTATTTCCGTCCCTTCGAAGGTTCGGACTCCAGAAGGCGCAGCGGCTGTGGGGCTGTCTTCGGCGTGGTCGCCGTCGCGATCGGTGCACTCGGCATGTGGAGCGAGTGGAAGGCGGGCTTCGCCGGGCGCTCGACCTACAACTTCGTGCCATTCCCCACGTGGATCGCGTGGGCCCTCGCTCTTCTCTTCGGCCTCCTCGCCCTGCTGTGGTCGAGTTCGAAGTGGGGACGCCCACCGTGGCGCGACTACTGGTGTCTCTTGGCCTTCCTCGACGAGAGGGAGGGGCTCCGACTGTTCTCCGGGCGTCTGGGTGAGAAGCACCCGGGCGTGCTCGTCCTGCGCGGGGAAACCGTGAGAATCGACGCCCGCCTTGTCAGGAAGACCGTGAGGGGAGTCGCGACGTACGAGTACGTCGTCTCTGCCCCTGGCGGAATCCTCGCCTTTCGCGCCGAGGGTCGGATCGAATCCCTCACGATGGTTCGCCTTGTGGAACGGGCTCTCGCCCGGGGCGTCCGTGTCACCACGTCGGGCGCGGCGACCGCGATTGACCGCGACTCGCTTCCGAAGGCCGGGGGCGGTCGCCTTGCCTGATGCGGCCGGCGCCGAAGCGACCGCGGCCCAAGTGTGGAGAGCGTGACCGAGACCGCGTCCGAGGACGCTCCAAGATGCAGAACGCCGCGAGCCCCTCTGCCCGAGAACGTCTTCGCTCCGCCGGGTTCGCCGTGTGAGCGCTTGCAGGAGATCCTCGGTGTGCTGCTCGCCGCGGGAAACGTTCCCAATACGAACGGATTTCTCCGACGGCCCGACGGCCTGGTGTTCGAGCTCGTACACCCGATCGATTTCGCGTTGATCCGCGCGACGTGCGATGTTCCGCCGAACGTGGTCCTTTCCGAGGAGCACGACACCATTCTGGATCGATTGACGTGGTGCTCAATCGAGGGACCTTGAATCGTCCTCGGTTTGATGCCGCTTCCTTTCGAGTCTGGAAGGAAGATAGACACCATGCCAAAGAGGATTCCGGAGGACACCAAGCAGCGTGCTGTGCGGTTGGTCCTTGACCATGTTGATGAGTATCCGAATTTGACTGTCGCGTGTCAGACGGTCGCAGGAAGGCTCGGTTTCGGTGCCGAGTCGCTGCGCCGCTGGGTGCGTCAGGCGCAGGTCGATGCCGGTGAGCGCCGAGGCGTTTCGGCGTCGGAGTCGGAGCGCATCCGCAAGCTCGAGCGTGACAACCGTGAGTTGCGTGAGGCCAACGCGATCTTGAAGGACGCAGCGGTTTTCTTCGCCGGGGAACTCGACCCCCGTCGGCGTT
Organism: Demequina sp.; assembly: GCA_043733605.1. Lineage (GTDB taxonomy): Bacteria > Actinomycetota > Actinomycetes > Actinomycetales > Demequinaceae > Demequina. Next base: position 4,864 of record JAYTGI010000376.1, read on the forward strand.
GATCGTCGCTTTCATCGACGAGCAGCGTGCGAAGGGTCGTGCGGTCGAGTCGGTCTGTGCTGTCCTGCGATCGCAGGGCGTGCAGATCGCCGCACGAAGCTACCGAGCCATGAAGAGGCGTGCGCCGTCGGCGAGGGATTGCATGGATGCTGTGGTCATCGATGCACTGCTGGCCACGGCAGGCACACCCGAAGGCATGTACGGGAGGCTGAAGATGGTCCCGTATCTGCGCAATCAAGGGTTGACGGTGTCGGCTCGACAGGTGGACCGGTTGATGCGAGTGCTTGGCATGCGGGGCCGGATCCGTGGCCGCGGTATCCGCACAACCATTGCCGACCGCAATGCCGAACGTGCTCCGGACCTGCTGGATCGGGACTTCACCGCCCCGGCTCCGAACCAGCGCTGGGTCGCGGACTTCACGTATGTCAGGACCTGGGCGGGCTTCGCCTACGTCTCGTTCGTCATCGACTGCTACTCGCGCACCATTGTGGGTTGGCATGCCTCGATGTCCAAAACCACCCCGTTGGTGACGACCGCACTGCGGATGGGGCTGTGGCGACGCGACCGCGCGGGCCACCCCGCCAGCGACGGACTGATCCATCATTCGGACGCGGGAAGCCAGTTCGCGTCCGTGGTTTTCGCGGAGACCCTCGCCCTCGAGGGCATCGCCGCGTCGATCGGTTCCATCGGCGATGCTTACGATAATGCCCTGGCAGAGACCACAATCGGTTTGTTCAAGAACGAAGCGATCCGAGATGACTCACCCTTCCGAGACGGCCCGCTACGTCGTCTCGAGGACGTCGAGTGGGTGACCATGGCATGGGTCAACTGGTACAACCAGCACCGCCTGCACTCCCGCATCGGCTACGTCTCTCCCGAGCAGTACGAGGCCGCCTACTACGCTGACATCACGGCGCCATCACCGCCGGTGCTGGCACACACATAGGAGCGGCACAAAACCGTAGGCGATTCACCCACCGCAGCGGGGATCGACCCGTCCTTCACCTGCAGGCGCTGGATCGCAGTGGCCGCCGCCTTGAGGCGCAGCCAGGCTTCGCTGGTCTCGGCCAGGCGCGCGTCCTCGACTACCTCGGGCTCGCCGACGATGGTCCGGGGCGAGTGGGCGCGGGTTGAGTGCGCGTCGATAGACATGTAGACCTCCGGTCCCTGCAATAGGGGTGATGCTGGGCTGACCTGGTACAGCGAGACTACGGGAGAAGTTCCTGTGAGTCCCTAGTTTGGCCGGAATGTTTCCCGTGCATGGTTGCCTCCGCTGGTAGTGTCGGACCATTGCCAACGACACTCCGGCTCCCCCTCGATGACGACATCGATGCGAGGATCGTGCGGGCGGTATTGCAGGACGCGCGTGCGACGCTCGCCGAACTGTCCGCGGCCGTCGGGCTGTCCGTCTCGGCCGTGCAGGCGCGCCTGCGGCGGCTCGAGGCGCGCGGCGTCATCACGGGCTACCGCGCGCTGGTCGCCGCCGAGGCGGTCGGCAAGCCTCTCGCGGCCTTCGTCGAGATCACCCCGCTCGACCCGGGGCAGCCCGACAACGCCCCAGAGCTGCTCGAGCACCTCGCCGAGATCGAGGCGTGCCACTCGATCGCGGGCGACGCCGCCTACATTCTGCTCGTGCGCGTCGCAACGCCACGCCATCTCGAGGCGCTCATTCGCGACATCCGCTTCGCAGCCTCGGTCAACACCCGCACCACGGTTGTGCTGCAGACGTTCTACGAGAACCGCCCGATTCTCCCGGCCTGACACCGGTCGCCGCTGGCACTGCGCCTAGGCGTCGGGAGAGGCCGGTGCAGAAACGCGCACCGGCATCGGCAGCCGCACGAGCGCGAGCGAGCCAAGCGCAAGCACCGCGGCGGGCGCGGCGAGAGCCATCGCAATCGACACGTGGTCTGCGAGCGGACCGAACGCGAGCGCGGCGACGACCCCGGAGCCCTGTAGCGCCATCGATCCGACCGAGAGCATCGTGGCACGCTCGCGGGAGGTGACCGACTTGTGTGTGAGCTCGTCGAGCAGCGGGGAGCCCGCCCCAAGCAACACGTAGAACGCAATGTAGGCGACTGTCAGCGGGCCAAGAGACTGGACACCCGTGGCGGCCAACGCGACAGCAGCTCCAAGAGCTCCAACGAGCGGCACCCGCGAGGGCCGGCGCAACAACCTCGTGGCGGCCGGCGCGAGCCCCGCTCCCATCGCCGAGCCAAGGAACCCGAGTGTCGCGAGCACCGCGTACGCGGATGCCGCCTTGGCGCTCGAGCCAGTGATTGCCGCGATGTGCGGCGGCGTCAGCAGCTCGATGCTGGCGAGCGCCGCGCCGACGGCGGCGGTGACCAGGAGGAGCCTGCGCAGCGTCGTGTGCGTGGTGGCCAAACGCGCCCCTCCGGCGATGGTGTGCGGCACGTCGGCGATCACCCCGCGGATCGTGAGGCGCGTCGCACGAGAAGGCTCCTTGACCCACGCTGCCACGAGCGCCACCTGCACACATGACATGGCAGCCGACACCAGGAACGGCGTCGACAACGCAATGAGGAGCGCGTCGTTCGCTGGCAGGGGCGTGACCGCGAGTAGTCCTCCGGTCGCCAGAGTGCCCACCGCCAGTGCGATGGACTCGCCCGCGGCCGCTCTGGAGAGTCCTGTCCGAAAGCTTGCCGAAGGGTCGATGGCGAGCGTGCGCTCCACGAACCACGATTGGAGCGGTCCGGAATCGAGGGCCCGCGCGGCTCCGCGCATCGCGGCGGCCACCGCGAGCACGGCGAAGGATGTCCCCATCGCCGTCACCATCCCCGCCGCGACCGACAGCAGCCCCGCGGCCACCAAGACTGGTCGGCGGCCGATGACGTCGGAAAGTCCGCCGGTAGGAAGCTCTAGGGCCAATGCGGTGGTGCCGTATATCGCGGTTAACATCCCGATCTGTGTGAGGGACAGCCCGCGGGCCTGACCGATCAGCACAATCGCGGGGACCGTGAGCCCGGTGGGTAGCCACCGCAGCGCGGTGAGCGTGACGAAGATGCGGCGGACCTGGTAGACCGTCACGAGCGATCGGTACCTCTGGCGTCGCGCGCGCCGGGGAAGGCATAGGCGAAAAGTCGGACCGCCCTCGACCCTTCCGGGCGGGATCCGTCGTCGCGATCCCGCCAGGTGTATGGAGCCACGAGGTCGTAGATGCCCTGCGTGACGGCGCGCAACTCATCGGCGGTGAGCCAACTGACCACGTCGGTCGAAAGGGCGGCAGTGCGCCACTCCTCGGGTTCCGACGGCCGCCTCGCCACGTAGGAATGCCAGGCCGCCATGCGATACTCATCGACGGCCTCACCCACCGCGCGGGCTGCCGCCTCGCCTCCAGGTCCGTCGTCGGCAATCCTGATCCCCTCCTCTCGGGCCGCCCAGTAGCGCTCCCTGCCCCGACCGCCCTCGATCGGGCGCACGTGTCCGTACTTGGCGAGCTGGCGCAGGTGGTAGGAGCAATTAGCGGGGCTCTCGCCGAGCCGTGCGCCGCACTGTGTGGCGGTCATCGGCCCCTCCATGAGCAGATCGATGAGCGCGAAGCGCACGGGGTGGGCAAGCGCTCTGAGTTCCTTGGGGTCGCTGACTCGGCGCACGGGCCACGGAAGGACCGGTTCGTTTGGGGAGAGGGTCATGCATCGAAAGTACTCTTTCGAAAGAGATGTTGCAACATCAAGGCTCGAGACCCGTGCGCCTTCCGCCGTGGCCTAGTGGTCGATGCGCCTGCGCGCGTAGAGCCGACGCAGGGGAGCGGGCGCCCACCAGTTCCACTCGCCAAGCAAAGTCATGGTGGCGGGGACCAGCAGCATGCGCACGAGCGTGGCATCGAGGAATACGGCGACGGCCAGGCCGATGCCCACCTCCTTGATCACCAACAACTGACCTGAGGCGAAGCCCACGAAGACCAGCACGATCACTGCGGCGGCCGACGTGATGATGCGCCCCGAGCGCTGCAAACCCTTGCGCACGGCCTCGTCGTTCGGCTCGCTGGCGTCGACGTGTTCCTTGATGCGCGCAAGCAGGAACACCTCGTAGTCCATGGCCAGGCCAAATCCGAACGCGATGATCATGACAAGCACGTACGTCTCGATGCCGCCCGTGGTAGTGAACTGCAGCGGCCCCTGGAGATGCCCGTCGGCGAATATCCAGGACACGACGCCCAGGGTCGCGCCGAGCGAAAGCGCATTGATGACCAAGGTCTTGACCGGCACCAGGAGCGATCCCGTCATCAGGAAGAGCAACACGAACGTCGCCAGAACAACGAGGCCGAGGGCCCACGGCGCACCCGCAGCGAGCGAAGCGATGAAGTCCGCCTGGATCGCGGCCTGACCACCCAAGTACACGGAGAAGGGCGTGCCCTGGGCGCGAAGCTCACTCACGAGCGCACCAGCCTGCTTGCCTGCCTGGTCCGGATATGCCGTGAAGATTCCTGCGGTCGCCATACCGTCAACGGCGGTT
>JAYTGI010000377.1:0-3446 GCA_043733605.1 Demequina sp.
CACGATCCTTTGCCCATGAGAGTCGAGGCGATCGTGGCCGCCTATGGCGGCGCATTGCGCCGGGAGGACCTGCTGGCCTTGGGAGTCATGCGACGGGAGATCCAGGCTGCGGTGCGCCGGGGCACCCTCGGGAACCCGAGCCGTGGATGCTACGCAATTCCGGACGTCTCGGACGCCAACGTGGCTGCCGCTGTGTGGAGGGGGACACCTACGTGCGTGTCCGCGCTCGAGCTGTGGGGAGTTCCGCTGGTGGGTCAAATGCCTACAGGCGTGCACATTGCAGTGCCGAGGAACCGCGGCGTCACAAAGGCCGACCGCCGGTGGTCGCCGTCGATAATCGTGCATCGCGGGCCTGCGCTGACGGGGGTGCCGGAGGCTGACGCGGCGGCCGTGGTATTTCATGCCTCGCGATGCCTGGAGCCCGAGGCGCTGCTCATCGCAGTGGACCACCTGCTACACCGCCGACTTATGGAAGCTGTGAACATCCGTTGCGTCACGAGCAGGCTCACGCGGTGGGTCGCAATTCACTGTGACGGTGGCGCAGCCTCGCCGCCGGAGACCCTCGCGAGGCTCGCACTTCGCAAGAGCGGGTTCTCGGCGCGCGCGCAAGTGCAGTTTGACGGGATCGGCCGGGTCGATCTGGTTGTCGAAGACGCGGTGGTAGTCGAAGTGGATGGCAGGGCCTACCACTCGGATCCCGTGGCCTTCGTGGCGGACCGTCAACGCGACCGGGCGCTCCAGGCTCTTGGATTCAGGGTGCTGCGGTTCGCGGCCGCAGAGGTGCTCGGCGACCCCGGCTGCGTGGCGCGTGCGGCCGCAGTGCACCTCGGTGTGTGCGCGCCACGGCTGTGAGCACGGGCGAGGGGGCCGAGTTGCCCCGGGATCGGAGCACTTGAGGCGCCATGGCGGCGGGCCGCGCGTACCGTCCCCGACACAGGGCTAGCCGCGGCGGCGGCGTGTCGCACCAGGCGCGCCGTGCATCTGTCCCGACGGGTGTCAGGGACGGTACACCCCAGGTGGCTCCACGCGAATGGGTGGTGCTCACCCAACGCCGTTCGGCAGCGGAGCGGAGTGCGGAGCGCGGAGTGCAAGCCTAAGTGAGAGGGAGGAGCGGCCGGGTCGGAGCGGAGCGGCCGACACCGCCAAGCCCCGTCCATCGAAACGTTACGAAAGCCTCGGGACTATGCTGGACACATGAGCGCACCCGACCCTATGTCCGCACCCGCCATCCGCTGGGGGATCCTCGGTGCAGGTGGCATCGCCGCCAAGTTTGCCGAGGCGGTGAAGGACTACACCGAGTCCTCCGTCGTCGCAGTGGCCTCCGCGTCGTCACTCGACAAGGCGAACGAGTTCGCCAAGGCGCACGATGCGGGCGACGCCTATCAGTCCTACGAGGAGCTGGTGGCGCGCGACGACATCGACGCGATCTACGTCGCCACAACGCATAACAACCACCACGGGCCCGCCATCCTGGCGATCGAGGCTGGAAAGAATGTGCTGGTAGAGAAGGCGTTCGCGCAGAACTCGGCGCAAGCGGAGGCGATTCTCGCTGCAGCCGAAGAGGCTGGGGTCTTTGTCATGGAGGCCATGTGGACGCGCCACCTGCCTCACATGTACGAGATGCGCGAGGCCGTCGAGGCCGGTGTGATCGGCGACGTCACCGCGGTGATCGCCGACCACGGTCAGAAGCTCACGCACGTGCCGCGCATGTACCGGCCGGACCTCGCGGGCGGCTCGCTGCTAGACCTAGGGGTGTACCCAATTGCTTTCGCACACGACTTCCTGGGAATGCCCACCGAGGTGACGGCGGTGGGTCAGCTCACCGACGAGGGCGTCGACAATCAGGTCGCGATGATCTTCGACTACCCCACCGCACAGGCGTCTCTCCACACGTCGATGGTGGCCAAGTCGGCCAACTCCGCCCAGATCATCGGCACCACAGGGCGCTTCGAGGTGGACGGCTGGTTCTACACCCCGACGACGATCCGCCTGGTCCGCGACGACGTCATGGAGTGGGAGTACGACGGTCGCGTCAACAACGGCTTCCAGTTCCAGGCGGCCGAGGTTGCGCGTTGCATCACCGAGAGGCTCAGCGAGAGCCCCATCAAAACCTGGCAGGACACGCGAGAGGTCATGGCGCTCCTTGACAAGGTGCGCGCTCAGATTGGCGTGGTCTACCCCAACGAGAAGTAGGCGGATGGCTCCCGCAGTGTGAAGGGAGTAGCCGGCCGCTTGTGGTGGCGTTGAGCGCGCGGCCGCGCGTGGTGTCGCCGCGTGACGGTACCGTAGGCGCATGGCTGGCCGTGGATTCTGGATCGTGTTCGAAGGCGGCGACGGCGTAGGCAAATCCACGCAGATCGACGCGCTTCTCGAGTGGCTGCGGAGCGACGCGCGCGCGGGTGAGGTCGTGTCGACCCGCGAGCCGGGCGGCACTCCGCTTGGCATTGAGTTGCGCCAGGCCGTGATGCACGGCGACCACGTCGCCCCCCGTGCCGAGGCGCTGTTGTACGCGGCCGACCGCGCCCACCACATCGCCACACTCGTACGCCCTGCGCTCGATCGCGGTGCGGTCGTGGTGCAGGATCGCTACCTCGACTCTTCGATCGTCTACCAGGGAGGCGCTCGCGGCCTTGGCGACATGGTCGAGCAGATCTCGGTGTGGGCCACGGAGGGCGCCGTTCCCGACCTCACGGTGGTGCTCGACATGGCGCCCCGCGCGGATCGCATGGAACGTGAACTCGACCGCGTCGAGCGCGAGACCTCCGAGCACGCGGCGCACATGCGCGATGGCTTCCTGACGCTCGCCGCTCGTGCGCCAGAACGCTATGCAGTGGTCGATGCGGCACGCCCAGTAGCTGTCGTCTTCGCTGACGTGAAAGCTGACGTCGTGGCGGCGATGGCCAAAGCGGGCGTCGCATGACGAACGGGGAAGCCTCGTGACGCTTCCAGGGGTGTGGGCCGATGTCGTCGGCCAGGACGCGCAGATCGAGCCGTTGCGCGCGGCCGTGGCCGATCCCGTGGCGATGACCCACGCGTGGCTCATCACGGGGCCTCCAGGGTCGGGTCGTTCCCACGCCGCGAGGGCCTTCGCGGCGGCGCTTCAGTGCGAAAAGGGCGGCTGTGGAGAGTGTCATGCGTGCTTGACCGCGCTGAGCGGAGCCCATGCGGACGTCACCAGGGTCGCGACCGAGAAGGTCACCATCTCGATCGACGAAGTGCGCGACTTGGTGGGCATCGCACAGCGATCCCCAAGCGGTGGGCGCTGGCGAGTCATCATCATCGAGGATGCTGACCGGATGACCGAACGGACGTCCAACGTGCTTCTCAAGGCCATTGAGGAGCCGCCGCCGCGCACCGTGTGGCTCTTGTGTACGCCCCACGCCCACGATGTGGGAATCACGATCCGTTCCAGGTGCAGGACCGTGTCCTTGCGCACTCCAGACCCA
>JAYTGI010000378.1:0-3446 GCA_043733605.1 Demequina sp.
CCCATCGTGAGATCGGCGATCGACAGTCGGGTCACCCTGCCTGCGTCGGTGACCACCGTTGGGCGTGGGGCCCTCGGGTCGTCGTCCGATGCGATGACCACCGCCACACCTGATCGCCTACCTCCCAGAATGCGTACGAGGTCGCCGCGTCGCAATTGGCTCAGCTGCGCCACCGTCGCCTCACGCGTTGCCCTTCGCGCAGTCTGCGACGCCGCCTTCTCATTGCGCGACAGCTTTTCGCGCAGTCCCGCGTACTCGCGGAAGTCTCCCCTCTCGCACTGCATCGCGTCCCGAAAGCCCTCAAGCGCAGCGTCAAGCTCGCGCACCCTGCGTGCCTTGCCTACGACCGATGCGTCGGCCTGGAACTGCGCGAACGACATCTCGAGTGCCTCGCGCGCCCTCTCCACGCCCGACCGTCCCACCAGGTTGATGGCCATGTTGTAGCTGGGCTGGAAGGACGACACCAAGGGGTACGTGCGCCGCGAAGCGAGGCGCGCCAACTGACCCGCGTCAAACCCGGCGTGCTCAATGACGACGGCGTGTCCCTCCACGTCGATCCCGCGACGCCCCGCGCGTCCCGTTAGCTGGGTGTACTCCCCCGCCGTGAGGTCCTTGTGGGACTGCCCATCCCACTTGACCAGCTTCTCTAGGACAACCGATCTAGCGGGCATGTTGATGCCGAGCGCGAGCGTTTCTGTCGCGTAGACGACCTTAATCAGGCCCGCGGCGAAGAGCTCCTCGACAACCTCCTTGAAGAGAGGGATGAGGCCCGCATGGTGAGCGGCGAGCCCCGCCTCGAGGTTGTCTCTCCATGCCGCGAAGCCAAGCGGCCCGAGGTCCTCAGGGGGCAATGCCGCGCAACGCATCTCGATGATGTCGGAGATCCGGCGACGTTCCTCATCCGAGGTCAGGCGGATTCCCGAAGCCTTCACTTGCTCGACCGCGTCCTCGCAACCCGCGCGGGAAAAGACAAACACGATGGCGGGCAACAGGCCCTGGGCGTCGAGTTGCTCGATGACGGCAAACCGGGGCGGGCTGCGCCTCGGCTTGCCGTGACCGTCCCTACCGCCCCGATAGCCGGTCCGCATCGGCCTGCCTCCCTGTTCCTCGTGGCGGGATCGCTTGGCGATGGCCTCTAGTTCGGGATTGATGCGAGGGTTCGGCCCAAGGTCGCTGGGATCGGTGCCAGGCGCATAGAGATCAAAGAGACCCTCGCGGAGCATGACGTGCGGCCACAGCGGCACTGGCCTGCGCTCGCTCACGATGACCTTGGTGTCTCCCCTGACCTCCGTGAGCCACGCGCCGAATTCCTCTGCATTCGAGACGGTCGCTGATAGCGCGACGATCGAGGTGGCGGCGCCCACGTGGACGATGACCTCTTCCCACACGGAGCCCCTGAAGCGATCGGCCAAGTAGTGGACCTCGTCGAGCACGACCACTCCAAGGCGATCGAGGCTGGACGAGCCCGCGTAAATCATGTTGCGCAGCACCTCGGTCGTCATGACGACGATGTCGGCATGGGGATTGATCGAGGTGTCGCCGGTGAGAAGCCCCACCTTTTCGGGGCCATAGATTGCCCGAAGGTCTCCGTACTTTTGGTTGCTGAGCGCCTTGATTGGCGTCGTGTAGTACGCCTTTCTTCCCCTGCGTTGCGCGTGCGCGACGGCGAACTCGCCCACCACCGTCTTGCCCGCACCCGTTGGCGCCGCGACCAGCACGGAGTGTCCGTCGGCGACCGCCTGGCAGCCGTCTCTCTGGAAGTCATCGAGCGCAAACGCGAGAGTCGCCTCGAAGTCCGCGACATCAGACGAGCGAGAACGCTGGCGTGCGGCCGCATAGCGTTCTGCTGGGCTAGTCACTCAGACATTCTCACGCAGTCGAGCACCAAGGACGCGCAACGCCCTGTGCGCGACCTCGATTGTGAGAGGTCCGCCGCCAACAAGCTCTCCGTCGCCGAAGGCGGGTGGTAGCTGCGCTCCCCCAGGAGACTGAGCGATCGTGATCTTCTTAGCCCTGACCACACGCACCTTGGGTTCGCCAAGAATCGAGCCGTCAGACAGCTTAGGAAAGAGCCTCGCGATCTCGAGCTTGCCGAGCGGCTCCGTGATGACGAGTTCCAACACGCCATCGTCGACGCGCGACTCCGGAGAAACAATGAGGCCGCCCCCGAAGACTGGCGAGTTCGCCACGGCAACAAGCGTGCATAGCTGGACCCACCTCTGGCCATCGGCCGTCACCTCGACGCCGTAGGGCTTGTACCTGGGCACTTGGTGCAACGTTGCGAACTTGTACTTGAGCGGACCACGCGGGAACGTCAACTGCCTCGCATATGAAGCGATGGCGGCATCAATCCCTGCTGAAAGTACTGCGATGAAGTAGCGAGGTGCCGCAGGCAATTCGACGCGCCCGCCCGACACCTTGCCCAGATCGATCGTCGCTACCTCCCCGGCGAGACCCTCCTCGATGCGCTCAACCGACGCGGGGATGTCATGTATCGGGAGCCGGAGGGTGATGGCGGCGTCGTTGCCCGACCCTGCAGCGATGATTCCCAGCGGCAGTTTGCGGCCGGCGCACACCTGGATCCCCAGGTGCACCATGCCGTCGCCGCCCACGACAACAAGCGCGTCAAGCGACCTGCGTATCTTCATCGCGGCCTCATACGAGCCAGCCCATGAGCCGCGGTTGAGATCCACGATCTGGTGTCCCCGCGCCGCGAGAAGTGACAGCGCCTCCGTCCCCCAGGCCCTGCCCCTGCCCGACCCCGCCGTCGGGTTGGTGATCACTCCAACTTTGCTCACTCGTCGTCCTTCTCGGGTCGTTTGGTGCGCAAGGCGCCGATGCCAACGGCGCCAAAGTACAGGACGCACATCGGAATTGCCATGGCGATCATCGTGATTGCATCAGGCGTGGGCGTCATCACCGCCGCAAAGATGAAGATCAGTAAGACGGCCCATCTCCAGGCCTTGAGCCACACCCGCCAAGGGACGATTCCTACCCACGTCAGCGCGACCATCACCACAGGGAAGACGAATGCCAGGCCGAACGCAACGAGCAGCCGCATCGCGAAATTGAGGTACATCTCGGCGTCCAACAGTTGCTGCGTCCCGTCGGGCCGGAAGCTGGTCAGGATTTCCACGGCGTGCGGAAAAATGAACCACGCGATGCCGATGCCTCCAAGGAAGAGCGGCACAGAGGCCGCCACGAAGCCGACGGTGTAGCGCTTCTCCTTGCCGGTGAGGCCGGGCGCTATATAAGCCCACAGTTGGTAGAGCCACCACGGTGAACTGAGAATGAGCCCGAGGAAGAAGGCGACCTTGAACCGTATATCAAGTGCTGTAGCAAGGCCCGCAAAGTTGACCGAAACCAGCGCGTTTTGACGTTCGGCCACGTCAAGGAGCGGTCGCTGAAGTACCTCGAAGACAGGGGAAAAGAGGAACCAGCCGATC
>JAYTGI010000379.1:0-3401 GCA_043733605.1 Demequina sp.
CGGTTCACCCAGCGCCCCTATGGCGTGTGGGAGGGCCACACGTGGGCCGAGGTGCGCGCGTCGTGGCCGCGTGAGTACGCCGCGAGGCATGAGGGCCTCGATCCTGCGATTCCCGGTTGGGGCCGGTCCGATGAGGTGGCCGATCGCGTGGCCGCGGGCCTGCGGGAGACGGCGGCCGACGCGGCGCGCACCGGCGCACGGACCGTGGTGATCGTGAGCCATGGCAGCGCGATCATGCTGGGAGTTGCCCGTTTGCTTGGCCTCCCGCTCACCCCTTCGCGCCTGGGACACCTGCCGCACGGGGCGTGGAACGAGATCCGCTGGCACGGCGGCGACGACTGGCGCCTGAGGCGGTATTGCGCGGGCGCTTGAGCGTTCAGGGCGCCGCGTCGAGGCGTGAGGTCGCCACATTCACTACAGTGGGAGTCACACCCTCGGAGGGATGAGTGGCAACGACGCCCCTGGCACGACCGGACTTGGCACGACCAGACATAGACCCCGCGCGCATTGCCGCGCTCGCGAGCATCGTGACCGGTTCGGCGGGCCATCACGAGGTGGTCTCGCCGCTCGACGGCCGCTCGCTCGCAACCCTCCCGCGCTCGGACGAGGCGGACGTCGACCGTGCGCTCGCTGCCGCCCGTGCAGCACAGGCCGCGTGGGCACAGCGGCCCTTACATGAGCGTCGCGCCATCCTCCGGCGCGCTGGCCGCCTCTTCCTGGCGCACCGCGACGAACTCCTGGACCTCATCCAACTCGAGAACGGCAAGAACCGCCTGAGCGCCTTCGAGGAGGTGTCGGACGTGGCGCTCACCGCCGCGTACTACTCGCGCACCAGCCGACGCCTGCTGCGCCCCCACCGCAGGCGCGGCGTCATCCCCGTGCTCACGTCGGTGCGCGAGTTCCGTGTGCCCAAGGGCGTCGTGGGCATCATCAGCCCTTGGAACTACCCGCTCATGCTCGCCGTGGCCGACGCCATCCCTGCGCTCATCGCGGGCAACGGGGTGGTGCTCAAGCCCGATTCCGCGACGCCGCTGAGCGCGCTCGCGGCCGTCGAGCTTCTTCGCGAGGCGGGTGTGCCCGCGGACCTGGTCGGCGTGGTGGTGGGGGCGGGCAGCGTCCTAGGCCCGCGCCTCATTGACGGCGTCGACTACGTCATGTTCACGGGTTCCACCGCGACCGGACGCATCATCGCGGAGCAGTGTGGCAGGCAGCTCATCGGTTGCTCGGCGGAGCTGGGCGGGAAGAACCCGCTCATCGTGCTTGCCGACGCGGACATCGACCGCGCGGCCCACGGCGCCGTGCAGGCGTGCTTTTCCAACTCCGGCCAACTGTGCGTGTCCATCGAGCGGATCTACGTCGAGGACGCGGCCTACGATGCGTTCGCGGCTGCGTTTGCCCGCCGGGTGAGCGCGATGCGGATCGGTGTGGGGCTCGAATGGGAGGCCGACATCGGCACTCTTACCTCTGCCGCCCAACTGGCCGTCGTCACCGCGCACGTGGACGACGCGGTCGCCAAGGGCGCCACGGTGCTCGCCGGGGGTAAGGCGCGCCCCGACATCGGCCCTTACGCCTACGAGCCCACGGTGCTCGCGGGAGTGACGGAGGACATGGACGTGGCGCGCACGGAGACGTTCGGTCCCGTGGTGTCGCTGTACAAGGTTGCCGACTCCGACGAGGCCGTGCGGCTGGCAAACGACTCGCAGTATGGGCTCAACGCCTCGGTGTGGTCGCGGCGCAGGGGAGCGGACGTGGCTCGCCGCGTCTATGCCGGCACGGTGAGCGTCAACGAGGGCTACGCCGCGGCGTGGGGATCGACCGACTCGCCGATGGGCGGGGTCAAGGACTCCGGCCTTGGGCGCCGCCACGGCGACGAGGGCCTCCTCAAGTACACCGAACCCCAGGCGGTGCTCCGCCAGCGCATCGCCTCGGTGGCGCCACCCGACCGGGTGAGCGGTGCGGCATACGCGCGATTCATGTCGAGGGCGGTTGCCCTCCTGACGAGGGTGAGGCCGTAATGACGGGAATGCGACAGTGACGGGACTGCAACTGAGGGGCGCCCGGGTGCTGATCACCGGGGGCGGGTCGGGCATCGGCCGCCTGATGGCGCTCGAGGCCGCCCGGCACGGTGCCAGTATCGCAGTATGGGATAGGGACGGGGCGGGCGCCGACGAGACGGTGCGGCAAGTCGTAGAGGCGGGCGGGGCAGCGTCGGCCACCGTGGTGGACATCACGGATCGCGCCGCCGTCGCGGCGGCCGCCGAGCGCGAGGGCGCGGTGGACGTCGTGATCAACAACGCGGGCGTTGTCACGGGGACGACGCTACTGGAGGCCTCCGACGAGGCGATCGAACGCACGTTCCAGGTCAACACGCTTGCGCTGTTCTGGGTCACGCGCGCGTTCCTGCCGGGCATGATCGAGCGGGGCCGCGGCACGGTGGTGACCATCGCGTCGGCCGCCGGCTTGCTGGGCGTCGCGAGGCAGACCGACTACGCCGCGTCCAAGGCCGCCGCGATCGGCTTCACGGAGTCGCTGCGCGCGGAGCTAAGGGACGCAAAGTCGCCCGTGCGCACGCTCGTGTTCATGCCGTACTACATCGACACGGGCATGTTCCAAGGTGTGAGCACGCGCTTCCCGCTGCTGCTGCCGATCCTCGATCCGCACAAGGTGGCGCGCCGGGTGATCAGGGGCGTGGAACGCGGCGCCCAGCAGATCGTGATGCCGCCCATGGTGCGGACGGTGCCGCTGCTGCGGGCCCTGCCCGTGCGCGCGTTCGATGCGGTGGCCGACTTCTTTGGCATCAACCACACGATGGACCACTTCGTTGGCCGTGGGCCGTCACGCTGAGACGTCTTTCACGGGGCAGCGCGATTGGCGCCGGGGAGCCGATCTGGGCTACGATGACGGTCGCTCTTCTGAGCGCGTGATCGCAAGATTACGGGGCTGTGGCGCAGCTGGTAGCGCACCTGCATGGCATGCAGGGGGTCAGGGGTTCGAATCCCCTCAGCTCCACGTGGTGTGGAGACAGCACCGCGAGGGACCGTCCTTCGGGGCGGTTTTTTGCGTTTGTGGGTGCGAACCGCGCCGCCCACTACGCCTTCGGCATCGGATCGGGCTCACGTGTCCGGAGCGCTCGACGCACCCGAGGGTCGTGATGAGTTCACCCAGAACTCGTCATAGCGAAGCAGGTCTTTCGTTGGAAAGGCGCCGTCCATCAGCGGGCAACGACGGGGAGAACACTGGCATTGGGCGTCCGAAGCAAGTGACCAAGAAAACGTAAGTGAGCCGAGCCGGTCGACACGTCGCATGCAGGACAGCCACCAACTGGTGACGTCAGATGAGCCGTGAGTCAGACCCGCCCACCAGACCATCCTGCGTCCAACGGGCCGAAGCCGCCACGTCCA
>JAYTGI010000380.1:0-3388 GCA_043733605.1 Demequina sp.
GGGCCGCCCGGTGCGGGAAAGACAATGCTCGCCTCACGCCTGACCGGAATACTGCCCGACCTCACCCCTGCGGACGCCCTCGCCGCGACGTCGATTCACTCGATAGCGGGGACGCTCGGCCCGGAGGATGGCCTCCTCGTGCGGCCTCCCTTTGAGGCGCCCCATCACTCCGCCTCCGCAGCCGCGATTGTCGGAGGTGGGGCGCGCATCGCGCGGCCGGGTGCGATTTCGCGTGCGCACGCGGGTGTCCTATTTCTGGATGAGGCCCCAGAGTTTCCCAGCGCGGTGCTCCAGACGCTCAGGCAGCCACTTGAGAGTGGCGAGATAGTGCTTCACCGTGTGTACGGGGCGGCCAGGTACCCTGCGCGTTTTCAGCTGGTGCTCGCCGCCAACCCCTGCCCGTGCGGGCACTTCTACGGCACGGGAGACCGGTGCACGTGCAGCGCGCTCGCCAGGCGGCGGTACTTCTCGCGCCTGTCAGGGCCTTTGCTCGATCGGGTCGACATTCAGGTAGAGGTCATGCCAGTGACCAGAGGTGCCTCCGAGTCTGGCGAGGCGACCGAAGCTGTGGCTGCTCGCGTGCACGAGGCGCGGCGCAGGGCGCAAGCGCGATTTGAGGGACTTCCATGGTCCGTCACGGGGCACGCTCCTTCATCGTGGTTGAGGGAGTTCACGCCGCGTGCGTGCGTGGCGGTGGTGCATGCGGCGCTCGACAGGGGCAGACTCTCCGCTCGCGGTGCCGACCGCGCATTGAGGATCGCGTGGACGCTGGGTGACCTCGAGGGCCTCAAAGCCCCCTTGCCCGATCACGTCGCGCGAGCGATGGTCCTTCGATCGAGGGAGGGCCAGCCGTGACGCTGTCGGAAGAGGCAGCGCTCATCGCGTGGAGTGCCATGGCCGAGCCCGCCGACGACGCCGCAGGGGCGCTTGTTGCCGCGATCGGTGCGGCGGACGCCCTCGCGTGGGTCCGTCGCGGTGCGCGAAGCCTTTCTGCGGCGGCGGCGGCGTTGCACGGCAGATGCACGCGCGAGACCGCCGAGGCGGCGGTTCTGGCGCATGAGCGGTGGGAGCGGCGGCTTGGTGTCGGTGACGAGCCTCACTTTCGCAGGGCGCACGCTGTCGGTGCCGTCATTCTCACAAGGGGTGCGCCCGGTTGGCCGTCGGCGCTGAGTTCGCTCGGCACTTCGGAGCCCTTCGCGCTGTATGTGAGGGGCTCCATCGATCTAGATGCGGCATGGGGGGAGGGCGTGGCCATCGTGGGTGCGCGGTCCTCCACGGCGTACGGATCTCACATGGCGGCAGAACTTGCTTCGGGGCTTGCCGTGACGGGTCGCGCGGTCCTGTCAGGGGGCGCGTATGGCATCGATGCCGCCGCGCATCGGGCGACCCTCGCCGCGGAAGGGGCCACGATCGCGGTGATGGCGGGAGGCGTCGACAGGCTCTACCCGACCGGAAACGACGCGCTGCTACGCGCAGTCACAGACGCCGGCGCAGTCGTAAGCGAGGTGCCGCCTGGTTTTGCGCCGCATCGCTCACGATTTCTCACGCGCAATCGATTGATTGCCGCGGCCACGGCCACCATCGTGGTCGAGGCGGCATTTCGATCCGGCGCCCTGAGTACCGCGCGCCATGCCGCGGCGCTGTTGCGCCCGATCGGCGCGGTTCCCGGTCCGGCCACGTCCCCATCGTCTGCCGGATGCCACGCGCTCATTCGTGATGGCATCGCCGTGCTGGTCACGCGCGTTGACGACGTCCTTGAGCTGGTCGAAAGTGCGACCCAGTGGGCGGGGAGAGAAGTTGCGCAGACCGATGCTCACGGCGAACGGGGCACAGAGCTGCCCGATCGGCCAAGCTTCGAGTACCCCGCAGACCGCGCGGTATACGACGTGACGTCGAGTAGGGCGGTGCCCATTGATCGGGTGGCGGAGCGAGCGGGCTTGGCGTGGAGCGATGCCACTGCTGCCGCTGGACGCCTCGAACTGAGGGGCCTGATTGAGAGAGGCAATGGTGGCTGGAAGCGAGCTCAGCGGGGCCCGACCGGCGCCAAAAAGGGACAAACTATCCAAAAAGGCGGTGAAATGTGGGTCTGATGTGACAAATGTGACACAAGGGGTTGATTTGACGGGTGTGACGATGCCAGAGTGTCACCATGTCAACCACGTCTGGCACAGTGATGGAACGCTTCACGTCATCCTTGCGCCATGGCGTGGGCGCCTCGGACCACACCGTGAGGGCCTACGTCGGCGACGTCGAAGCACTCGCGTCCTTCCTGGGTTTAGACGACGATTCCACATGGACCGACGTCACTCTCGCCGATTTGAGAGCATGGCTCGCTCACCAAGCGGCTGACGGCAAGAGCAGGACAACCGTCGCGCGCCGCGGCGCCTCGGCACGGGCTTTCTTTGCCTGGGCTCATCGCGTAGGCGTAGCGGAGCACAACCCCGCGGCACGGTTGGCATCGGCAAAGGCCGCGGTGACGCTTCCTCACGTGCTAGATGTTGACCAAGCCTCACGATTGCTTGATACCGCGCGACTGCGCGCCGAGAGCGGCACCGCGATCGACCTGCGGGACTGGGCCATGGCCGAGTTGCTGTACGCCACAGGGATCCGCGTGGGAGAACTGGCTGGAATCAACGTGGGCGACACAGATCCGAACGAACGCACCGTTCGGGTGCTTGGCAAGGGAGCCAAGGAGCGCGTCGTGCCCTACGGAGTTCCCGCGCAGCGAGCGCTCACCGCATGGATCGAGCGCGGTCGCTCGAACCTGGCCATTGATACCGTTGCACTGTTCGTCGGTCTCAGGGGATCGCGGGTGGACCAGAGGCAGGTCCGCGAGGTCATTCACTGTCTCGCCTCAGGCGCAGGCATCCCTGACATTGCGCCGCATGCACTTCGGCATTCGGCCGCAACGCACCTGCTCGAAGGAGGATCCGATCTCAGGTCGGTCCAAGAGGTGCTCGGTCACGCGTCTTTGGCTACCACTCAGCGCTACACCCACGTGACGGCGGACCGCTTGCGGAATGCCTATGCTCTCGCACACCCGCGGGCCTAAGGGGATTGAATATGACGACCTTCGAGGACGCGCTTGACCTTGACGCACGTTACGCCGATGTCGCGGCAGCGTGGGAGGTTTTGGATCGAGCCGACGGCGACGACCGCCGCGCTGCGCGTGAACTGTTGATCACGCGCTACGCGCCACTCGTGACTCAAGTGGCGACGCGGATGATTGGAAGGCTGCCAGACACCGTCGAGCTCGCGGACCTGGTGTCCTACGGCATGTTTGGACTGATCGACGCGATCGAGAAGTTCGAAGTAGAGCGCGGATTCAAGTTCGAGACCTACGCGAGCACCCGTGTGCGCGGCGCGATCATCGACGAACTCCGCGCAG
>JAYTGI010000381.1:0-3373 GCA_043733605.1 Demequina sp.
AGACATCGGTTGTAGACCTCTATGGTGCCGTTGATGGTCGCATCGTCTGGCGACGCGCCTAGGCCGGCGACCTCGGTGTAGTAGCCGACCTCCACGCGCAGCGGCTGCTCGGGCGTTCCGTAGCTACCGGGCATGAAGTAGACCGCGTGGCGCGACGTGCCCATCTCGTTGTCACGCTGTTGGTCGGCAAGTGCGTTGACCTGCGCCTGGATGTCTGCGAGCGGCATGCTCGGGTCGAAGATGGTGACATTCGGCCCAAAGTCCGGCGTCCCTCCCGACTGATCGTTGTGCGGCGTGGCCGCAGCCGGTGTGGCACTCGCGATGAGCAGTACTCCCGCTCCCAAGAAGGCGACGCGCCCTCCCCATCGCCTGACGTGCGCAGTGGCGTGCATATGGCTTTCCTCTCCATTGAGGTGAAGGCGAGCGATTCGCCCGTTACTCACTTGACAGTAACTAGATTATGCGAATGCCGCAAAGCGTGGCAAAAGGGGCGGGAGTGCAAGGGGCCCTTGGGCCATGAAGCGCGGGGCAGCGCGTCACCTCGCGCATAGGCTTGGGGTAGCAGGGGCTGGCCTCGCGCCCAGGACGCGTCTGCGGCGGGTGACGCACCCGAGAAAGGATCCATCATGGAGTACACCCGACTTGGTTCGACAGGGCTGAAGATCAGCCGTCTCGCGCTCGGCACGATGAGCTATGGCGCCCCCGACAAGGCGTTCCCCGCCTGGGCAATGGACGAGGAGGCGGCGCAGCCGTTCTTCCGCCGGGCCGTCGAGCTCGGCATCACCTTCTGGGACACCGCGAACGTCTACTCGGCGGGAACATCGGAGGAGATTGTGGGCCGGGCCATGCGCGAGTACACCTCTCGCGAGAGCACCGTCCTGGCCACCAAGGTTCACCTCCCGATGCACGATGGCCCCGGCGGCGCCGGACTGTCCCGCAAGGCGATCATGGAGAACATCGACGCCTCTCTGAAGCGACTCGGCACCGACTACGTGGATCTCTACCAAATCCACCGCTTCGACCCCACCACTCCCATCGAGGAGACGATGGAGGCGCTGCACGATGTCGTCAAGGCGGGCAAGGCGCGCTACATCGGGGCCTCGGCCATGTGGACCTGGCAGTTCGCCTCAATGCAGCACGCCGCCGACCTGGGCGGCTGGACTCGCTTCGTATCGATGCAGGACCAGTACAGCCTGCTGTACCGCGAGGAAGAGCGGGAGATGTTTGGCCTGCTCGCCCACCAGGGCGTCGGCTCGATCCCATATAGCCCGCTCGGGAAGGGCAGGGTGACGCACCCGTGGGGCACCACCACCGCCCGCAATAGCAACGATGCTGTTCAAGACCGGACCTTCGTGGACGCCGATGAGCCGATCGTCAACGCCGTCGAGGCGGTCGCGGCAGCGCGTGGCGTGTCGATGGCCCAGATTGCGCTCGCGTGGGTGCTGCGCAACCCCGTGGTCTGCGCACCGATCGTGGGCAGCACCAAGGTCCGTCACGTGGACGATGCGGTGGCCGCGCTCGACCTCGATCTCACCAACGCAGAGGTCACCGCTCTCGAGGAGCACTACACGCCGCGCCAGCCCGCAGGGTTCTAGGAGTGGCACGGGGCGATTCGCCCCACGAACCGCGCGGCATGGTTATCTTGGAGCCATGACCGATCAGAGCCAGTTGTTCCCTGGTAAGCAGTTCATCTCTACTGTGCTGGACGCGCTCGATACCAAGACTGCGATGGCCGGGGGGCTTGCGCGCGTCTACCTCATGAGGTCTGCGATGGCGGGTGCGCTTATCGGCCTCATGTACTTGGCCTACTTTGCTGTGCTTGCGGCCTTCGCGGGCGTGGGCAACGGGGACCTGATCGGCATCGGCCGCATCGTCGGCGCACTCGTTTTCGGATTCGCGCTCGTGTTCATCTACTACAGCAAATCCGAGTTGCTGACATCGAACATGATGATCGTCTCCATCGGCGCGTATTACCGGCGCACCACGCCGCTGAAATCGTTGCGCATCCTGGCGCTTTGCTACGGGGGAAACATCATCGGCGGGCTCGCGATCGCCCTCATGGTCGCCGCGTCCACCCTGGGCGACGGGGCGGTGGGCGACCAGATGAACGCCGCCGTGGACCACAAGATCTCGTATCTGTCGGGCGGAATGGCCGGATGGTCGGACCTGTTTGTGCGCGCGATCCTCTGCAACTTCATGATCAACCTGGCGATGCTGCTGGTCTACAACGGCCTGATCAAGGACGACTACACGAAGTCGCTCGCGATGATCATGAGCGTGTTCGTATTCGCGTTCGTCGGCTTCGAGCACTCCGTGGCAAATACCGTGCTCTTCACGATCGTCGGTCTCCAACACGGCCTCGACGTGGGCCTGGCGCTCGGCAACATCGGGATCGTGCTGTGTGGCAACTTTGTGGGCGGGGGCATACTCATCGGCTATTACTACGCCTACGCCAATGACGACAGGCGATACCTTCGCAAGAAGGGTGCGGAAACCGGCGAATAGCTCGTCCGTCTGGTCGCACGATCGGCGAGCACAAGGACGAGCGGGGTCGTCGTCAGAGGCTTGGGTCGACCATGACCTTCAGCACCTCGCGCGCGTCCATCGCCGCATAACCTCCTGGCACGCCGTCGAGCCCGACGGTCACGTCGAAGACCTTGCCCGGCTCGATGCGCCCCTCAAGAACGTCGGGAAGCGCGGCGTCGATATAGGCGCGCACGGGGGCGGGGCCGCCGGTGAGCGTGACGTTCTTGCCGAACAGCGAAGCAAAACCGACCGGTGCGTCCTGGTATTGCGGCACTCCGACTCGGCTGATGACTCCTCCCGGGCGGACGATGCGATATGCCTGCTCGTAGGCCGGCATGTGCCCCACGGCCTCCAAGACGATGTGGCTACCCTCGCCGCCCGTGAGTTCCATCACCTTGGCGATGCCCTCCTTGCCGCGCTCGGCGACCACATCGGTCGCTCCCCATTCGCGGCCGAGGTCGGTACGCGACTCGTGGCGACCCATGAGGATGATCTTCCGGGCACCCATCTGTCGCGCCGCAAGCACGGCCGAGAGTCCGACTGCGCCGTCACCGATCACGGTGACGGTCTTGCCAGGCTCGACGCGGCCCATGTGTGCGGCATGCCAACCGGTGAGATACACATCGGACAGCGTCAGCAGGGAGGCCAGCAGGGCCTCGTCCGCGTGCTCGCCCACTCCCGGAACCTTGACGAGCGAGCCGTCTGCCTGCGCGACCCTGACCGCCTCGGCCTGGGCGCCTGTGAGGAAGCTGCCGTGCACGCATGACGTATGGACGCCCTCGCGGCAGAACACGCACGTGTTGTCCTCGAGGCCGAAGGGGACGATGACGAAGTCGCCCTTTGAGAT
>JAYTGI010000382.1:0-3348 GCA_043733605.1 Demequina sp.
CTGTGGCGCCTTCTTGGCCCCGCCTTTGTGGCGTCGATCGCCTACGTTGACCCCGGCAATGTCGCCGCGAACCTCACGGCTGGCGCGGAATACGGCTACCTGCTTGTGTGGGTGCTGGTGGCATCGAATTCTATGGCAGTGCTTGTCCAATACCTCAGTGCCAAGCTGGGCCTGGTGACGGGACGCTCCCTTCCGGAGCTCATCGCCGTACGGATGGGGCGCGGTAAGAGGCTCTCCTTTTGGCTACAGGCCGAGGTCGTGGCGGCGGCCACGGACGTGGCCGAGGTGGTCGGAGGCGCGATCGCTCTCAGCCTGCTGTTCCACATTCCGCTCGTGTGGGGCGGAGTCATCACAGGAGTGGTGTCGATGGCGCTCCTTGCCATCCAATCGCGACGGGGACAGCAGCCCTTCGAGTTCGTCATCATCGCTCTCCTGATGGTCATCGCCTTCGGCTTCCTGGCGGGGTTGTTCGTGAGCCCCGTTGACTGGGCTGGCGCCGCAGGCGGACTCGTGCCTCAATTTGCAGGCTCGGGCACCGTGGTGCTCGCGGCATCGATGCTGGGGGCCACAGTGATGCCCCATGCCATCTACTTGCATTCTGCGTTGGCCCGCGATCGCCACTTGCCGCACTTTGGTCCCGAGGGCACCCGCCCAATGGGCAGTCTCGAGTCAGCGACGCTTGCCCAGGCCACGTCGGTAGAGGCGGAGAAACACCGTGCCCGACTGCCGCAATTGCTGAGGGCCACCAAGGTCGACGTCATCTGGTCGCTCGTGATCGCCGGTTCGGTGAATATCGCCATGTTGTTGCTCGCCGCCAGCTCGCTTCGAGGAGTGGCGGGGACTGACACCATCGCGGGTGCCCACCAGGCGATCGTCGATTCACTCGGCCCTGCCATCGGCGTGATCTTCGCCATCGGGCTTCTGGCGTCGGGGCTTGCGGCCACGTCCGTGGGCGCCTATGCGGGCGCGGTCGTGATGGGAGGGCTCATCAAGCGGCGGATTCCCTTGCTCGTGCGTCGGGTGGTCACCCTGGTGCCTGCTCTGGTGGTCCTCGGCATCGGAACCAACCCCACTCAGGCGCTCGTGATCAGCCAGGTGGTGTTGAGCCTGGGAATCCCGTTCGCGCTGATTCCACTCGTGAGACTCACCTCCTCTGGCGACGTGATGGGAGGGCATGCGACCGCCACGGGATTGCGCGCGGTTTCGTGGCTCGTCGTGGCGTTTATCGTTGCGCTCAACCTGGCGCTTCTCGCGATTACCTTCACCGGCGCATGGTGACTCGCGCAGAACGTTCATCGCGCCGCCCCGTTGGTCGTGCCGCTTCATGTGCGCCGCCCCCTTAAGTGCGCGTCCCCGTGACCCACAAGGCCGCAGCGTCGTCGGGGTCTAGCGCGATGGTCGTGGCGCCCACGCGCACGGCCCCAGCGGCCGCTACTTCGAGTTGTACGTCGGGCACGATCCCAGCCCGGGCGAAGCGCCGTAGCCTCTCGGGATCCGCATCGGAGACGCGCACCACGGTGGCTCTGCCAGGCGGCGCTTGCGTCAGCGGGATGGCATCTGGCAAGTGGGCGGCTCCATCTGCCGACGGAATGGGGTCGCCATGAGGGTCTCGAGTGGGATGGCCCAACAGCGCGTCAATCGCGTCCAGCATGCGATCTGACACCGCGTGTTCCAGAACCTCCGCCTCGTCATGAACCTCGTCCCAGCCGTATCCCAAGGCGCTTACCAGGTACGTTTCAAGCAAGCGATGGCGCCTGACCATGGCGACCGCGTGGGCCCTTCCCGCGTGCGTCAGCGTGATGCCGCCATACGCGATGTGTTCCACGAGGCCTTGCTCGGCGAGTTTCTTGACGCCGTCAGACGCGGTCGAGGTGCGCACTCCAAGGCGGTCGGCGAGCGCGGTCATCGACACCGACCCGCCCGCCCATTCCTGCAATGTCCAGACGCATTTGAGATAGTCCTGCGTCGCTTGACTGAGGTCTGTGACGGCCATGGCGTCAGTGTAGGTGGAGCGTCGATGTGAGGCTCGAGGTCACTTTGTGACTCCTAAGCTGACTGCATGCTCGGTGCACCCGGTATCGCGTTTGCCAGCGGGGTACTGGCCTTGATGGTGATGGCCACGACCGGTTGCGGGGGCCTCCGTTGGCGTCGTCACACTGACGCGGTCACTGTGACCGTCAGGGCGCAGCCCTCGCGCGCGGCGGTGGCGGCCCATACGGTAACTCCGCCGCCTGCAGTCGACTCGCGCATCGTCGATCACGCAGGGAATCGCTGCGAGGTCGTCATGCTGCCGCTCGATAAATGGGACGTGCGGGTCGACTGGGACGCCCAGAAACCAGGGACCACGCTCGCCGATGTGGTGGCGGACCCGCGCGTCGCTGTGGCGACGAATGCGGGGATCTTCACGCCGGAATTCGTGCCAGGAGGCTGCTTGTGAGCGATGGCGTCGAACTCCACGCGCTCCAAGTGAACGATGGAGGCGGCAACTTCCACCTCAGGCCAAACGGGGTCGTCGAGATGAGGTCCGATGGAAAGGCGGCAGTGGTCGTCTCCACCGCCTACGACCCGACGGGGGTCGAGTTCGCGACGTTCTTTGCCGACGAACTCGGATGCGCCGATGCCTTGTACCTCGACGGCGACATTTCGAGACCGTGGGTCGCGGGAGAAGGGGGAGCCCACCCTCGCGGGTCCCAAAGCGGGTCCCTACGCGGGCACAGTCGCGGCCTGGCCACGAACGGGCACGGACGACCCACTGCCGGTGGAGATTGCACCGGCGGCTATCCGGTGTCGACTACAGGTACATCGGCGTGAGGGCCTCGTAGTCCTCGAGCGTGCCGTCGCTCATGCACACCTCAATGATCTGGCGGCCCAACGGGTCCAGGTCGTCGGTGAGGAACTGCGCTAGCTCCGACTTGAAGAAGCCCGTCAGGATCGCGCAGCCCTTGTCGTAGGCTTCCGTGCCCACGGCGGATTGGGTCTCGGGGCGAAGCAGCGTGCGGCGCACGGGCTGGCCGTCAAGGGTGATCTCCTTGGGCGCGTAGCCAAAGAGGGAACAACGCGCGGGCTCGAGCTGTCCGGGACGCATGCGGCCTGCGCCCTTGCGCGCGATCCACTCGCGGGTCAGCCATTCGGCCGAGAAGCCCACGTGGTAGGAGCCGATGTGCTGGTTGGGAGTGAGCACATATCGGGTGCGGTTGAACTCGAGCAGTTGCTTGAGCAGCAGGTTCGCCGCAGCCACCTTGGTTCCGGTGGAAAACGGCCAATACGAACCGACGCCCTCGGCCACCATGCCTCCGTGCTCAAACTTGTCCACCGCGTCCGACGCCTCGCCGATCGAGGGGTTCTTGT
>JAYTGI010000383.1:0-3340 GCA_043733605.1 Demequina sp.
TCGGGAGCCGCGACCATAGGGGTACCCAGGTACACGGAGGATCCAGGCATTGAAGGCGTCACCGTATGCACGACGCTGGCAGGCATGGGTCTGGAAGACTTGGCTCGCATCCTGTACGAACACAGAACGTTTGTTTCGAGGTAGCAGGATTCTGGCACGCCGCTCGCGTGTGTGACGATCGATGCTCCGATCGAGGCGAGAAGCGTTGCCGCCTGCGAACTTCCCGAGACCTCGTTTCGGCTCCGTGCCGCGGTGGCCGTCGTCTAGGCCGGGCGCGACTCGGCCTCGCGGGCCTTTGGCGCCTGCCAGGGGCGCACGCCTGTGATGCGTTCCGCAGCATCAGGATCGAGATCTGGCACCGTGCCGCCAAACTCCGGGCATGCCGACTGGAAGGAGCACCACGCACACAGGCGCGAGGGTCTGGCAGGGAAAACGCCTGCTGACGAGCGGCGTTGGATGTCGGACCATGTGTCACGCACCTGAGCCTCGACGGCCGCAAGATCCGCGTCCGTTGGCGCGAGTTCCTTGACCCCGCCGTCACGCAAATACAGCAGCCTCATGAGGCTAGGTCGCGTCCCTTGGCTCCTCTCGACGAGCATCGCGTAGAAGCGCATCTGGAACTCGGCCTGTTGACCGTATCGGGCCTTGGGTGTCGCGCCCGACTTGTAGTCGATGATCCGAATCGCGCCATCGGGCGCCACGTCCATGCGGTCAATGACTCCGCGTACGGCGGGCCCGCCTTCAAGTGCGGCCTCGAGGCGCAACTCGCGCCCTGCGGGCGCCAGGCGTTCGGGATTCTCCAGGGTGAAATACATCCCGAGGCGCGCCCTGGCGTCGTCGAAGAATTGTGCGGCGTCCACCGAATCCGTCACCAAGTCCGCAACGGCGGGTTCCTTGTCGACGAGTCGCTTCCACTCGGTGGGGAGCAGGTCCTTGGCGGCATCGCGCGTGCGCCCCGCAGGCGGCAGGTCAAAGAGTCGCTCGAGAACGGCGTGGACCAACGTGCCGAGCGTCGTGGCCCTTTGAGGCGCCTCTGGCAACTTGTCGATCGTGCGAAAGCGATAAAGCAATGGGCACTGTGCGAAGTCGCTCGCTCGCGAAGGCGAGAGTCCGGGTTCAGGGAGCATGAGTCCCAGGGTAGGCCGGGTCTATGACACGGCGTGGAGCGGCTAGCGTAATCCCATGAGTGAGCGCAGAACCTCGGGCTTCGTGGCTGGACGGGTTCTTGGCGCCCCCGTGATTGTTCAGCCGAGCACGCTCGTCATGCTTGCGGTCCTTGCGTACATCTTCGCCTCGACGGGAGGGCAGACCACGGCACGGACGCTGTCGATTGGCCTCTTGCTCGCGGCCTCCCTCGTCGGCTCCGTGTTGTTGCATGAGGTGGCACACGCGATTGCGGCGAGGGCGTTTGGCCGCAAGGTCACCGAGATCGTGCTCACGTTGTGGGGCGGTCACACGAGTTTTGACGCGTCTGGTCTCACGCCGCTTGTGAATGGAGTGACGGCCCTAGCGGGCCCCGCCATGAATCTGGTGATCGCTGGCGTGGCCAGGCTGGCTCTCGATCTGACCAACACCGGCGGGCTCGCGGGTGACGTGCTCGCGTACGTGGCGTGGGCCAACGTCCTTCTTGCCGTCTTCAACGTGTTGCCAGGAATCCCCATGGACGGCGGGAGGGTGCTCGAGTCCATCGTGTGGGGCGCGACAGGCAATCGCCACAAGGGCACTCTCGTTGCCGCGTGGGTGGGGCGCTTCGTCGCCGTCGCCGTCGTGGTCTACTCGTTCGCCTCGCCGGTTCTTCAAGGGCGCAGGCCCGGTCTCACCGACGTCGTCGTCGCGCTCATCATCTTTTCGGTCCTGTGGCCCGCGGCGTCATCAGCGATCAGGTATTCCAAGGCGATGCTGCAGCGCGATGGTCTCACCGTCGCAAGCCTCATGATTCCCGCAGTGGGGGTCTCATACACAGAGACCGTCGGGGGTTCGCGGCGTATCGCGGAGGCCGCGGAGGTGAGTGAGATCGTCGTCCTTGGTGCCGACGATGTGCCCGCAGGGCGATTCCCACTCGACCTGACCGACCAGGTGCCTGTAGAAAATAGGGACGCCACCTCCCTGCAGTCCGTCACCACGCCGATTCCCCGAGGTGCCGCCATTGAACAGTCGGCCACCTCGGACGTTCTCATCCCCGAACTCCGGCAATGGTGGGGCAAGACCGACGTGTTGGTCGTGGTCGATGGCACGTCGGTTGTGGGCATTCTGAGGCTAGTTGACGTCGTGGCGGCACTGAGCTAGCACCGTAGACTGGCCCGCATGGTCCCCCCAGCGCCCTTCGGTGCAGCCGAGCGCCGTGGTCCACTCCGCGCAGGAGACCGCGTGCAACTCACAGATCCCAAGGGCCGTCACCACACGATCGAGTTGGTGACGGGCAAGACCTTTCACACCCACAGGGGCCAGTTCCACCACGACGAACTCATCGGCAAGCCCGAGGGCACCGTCGTGCGAAATACGGCAGGTGTGGACTACGTGGTGTTGAGGCCCTTACTCAGCGACTTCGTCTTGTCGATGGCCCGAGGCGCGGCGGTTGTGTATCCCAAAGACGCCGCGCAGATCGTTCAATTTGCCGACATCTACCCTGGCGCTCGCGTCATGGAGGCGGGAGTCGGCTCCGGAGGTCTCACGATGTCGCTCTTGCGCGCCGTGGGCGATGGCGGATCGCTGACGTCAATCGAGCGCCGAGAGGATTTTGCGGACATCGCGCGCGCAAACGTCGAGGCCTTCTTTGGCGGCGCGCATCCCGCGTGGGAACTCCTGTTGGGCGACTTTGAGGACCGTGCGCTCGAGCGCGCGCCTGGCTCCGTCGATCGCGTGATCCTAGACATGCTCGCTCCGTGGGAGAACCTCGAGGCTGCGGCCCACGTTCTCTCTCCGGGCGGCGTGTTCCTGGCCTACGTTGCGACGGCGACGCAGTTGTCCAGGCTTGCCGAGGATCTGAAGGAGACTGGCGACTTCACCGAGCCGCAGGCCTGGGAGAATCTCATCAGGACGTGGCACCTTGAGGGCCTCGCAGTGCGACCCGATCACAGGATGATCGGACACACGGGGTTCTTGCTCACGTCGCGGAGGATGGCTCCCGGAGTAGACGCGCCCCTGAGGCACCGACGTCCGGCTAAGGGCTCGTACCCAACCGACAGCGAATGGACCCCTGAGGACCTCGGGGAAAGGCCCGTATCGGA
The DNA here is from genome assembly GCA_043733605.1 of Demequina sp. Lineage (GTDB taxonomy): Bacteria > Actinomycetota > Actinomycetes > Actinomycetales > Demequinaceae > Demequina. The sequence continues at coordinate 3,228 of JAYTGI010000383.1, forward strand.
CAAGAAGGTCCGGCGGGTGAGACGAGACGTGACGGCCGGACGGCCGGACGAGGCAGGGGAGTAAGCGTGGTTGACCCTCAGGACACGATTGCGGCGCTTGAGAAGCGCAACGC
>JAYTGI010000384.1:0-3337 GCA_043733605.1 Demequina sp.
TCCATGGCAGTTCCTCCTTTGAGTCGTGGCCACAAACTACCGTGGGGGGTATCACGGACAACCGGGACTCTAGTCCCGGTTTGCGTGACTTCTAGCCCGGGTCCCGTGTGGGGTGTCCCGGATTTGTCCCGGGCGTGTGGGCGAGTCGCGGTCTCGCTTTGGATAAGGGGGCAAATGCACGGATAATGACGGCGCCGATGCCGATGCGTCGGGGGAGGGTCCCGGGCCACAATAGGGGACCTTGCGCCGCGTATTGCACTGCTCGAGTTCGTGGAAACGCCACCAAGGTCCGCGCTGAACTCCTCACGTATGTCACAATGGTTCCAGGTCCGCGCTTCGCCACACGGAGTGCCCACCACGCGACAGACACATCGGCCTTGGCAGCCGGCGGTTTATACCGCCAGGCGCCGCCACCGGAGTTGCCCGCCGCGACCACCAGACTTCCGTCACCTTGAGTGACGACCGAAGAGAACGCAGGGAACCGCGTGTGGGCGATTCCTGAGCGATGAGGTACCCGCTTTGAGCGAGGACAACGTCACATCCCCCAACGCCGTGTTCTTTCAGGCGCCCGCATCAGCACCCGAGAAGCCAGCCCGCGTTTCACGGCGCGCCTCGGCACCCGCAGGCCCTCCCGTCGTCTCCCCTGCCGCAAACAGCGCGCACGCCGACACCGCGGAGTCTAGGAATGCGGAGTCTAGGAATGCGGAGCCTAAGAATGCGGAGACCAAGCCCAAGGTAACCCGTTCTCGCTCCCGCAAGGCCGTCGCACCCGCTGATGCCCCTGCTGAGCGCGAACCGAGGCAGGCCCGGTCGGACGCATCTGATGCGACCGACAGCCAGTCGTCGTCGCCCGATTCCGGTCAGGGCGATGGCGAGGGTGATGACGCGGCAAGCGCGAGGCGTCGTCGCCGCCGTGGCGGTCGTGGCCGAGGCCGTCGCACCACTCAGGACGACGGTCAGGACGACGGTCAGGACGGCACCGAAGACGAATCAGGGTACGACGCAGAAGGCGATGGCGGGGACGACGCACCTTCCGACGATGCCGAAGGCGATGGCGACGGGGGCCCCGCGTCGCGCAGGCGCCGCCGCAGCCGCAGCACCAGGACGCCGCGCACGAACGCGAGTTCGAGCGCTTCGAATGCTTCGAACGACGACAACCTTCAGGGTTCGACGCGCCTCCAGGCGAAGCGCCAGCGCCGCCGCGAAACCCGTGATGGCTCACGCCGTCGCCCCGTGATTTCCGAGGCGGAGTTCCTCGCCAGACGCGAATCGGTCAAGCGCGACATGATCGTGCGCGACAAGGACGGTCGCGTTCAGATTGCCGTTCTCGAGGACGGCGTTTTGGTGGAGCACTACGTGTCTCACCAGGCGCAACAGTCGATGGCTGGCAATGTCTACTTGGCTCGAGTGCAGAACGTGCTTTCGGGCATGGAGGCCGCATTCGTCGATGTGGGCCGTGGCCGCAACGCTGTGCTCTACGCGGGTGAGGTCAACTGGGACGCGGCCGGTCTTGACGGCAGGCCCAAGCGCATCGAGCTCGCGCTCAAGCCCGGCGACACGGTCATGGTGCAAGTCACCAAGGACCCGATCGGCCACAAGGGCGCGCGTGTCACTTCCCAAATCTCGCTCGCCGGTCGCTTCTTGGTCTACGTGCCGGGCGGCGGAGTCACGGGAATCAGCCGCAAGTTGCCCGAAAATGAGCGCAACCGCCTCAAGAAGCTTCTGCGGGAGGTCATCCCTGCCGACGCTGGCGTGATCGTCCGCACGGCCGCAGAGGGAGCGTCGGAGGACGAGCTTCGCGCCGACGTCGAGCGCCTCAAGCGCCAGTGGGAGAGCATCGAGGCCGAGGCATCAAACACGAAGGCGCCCGCGCTGTTGCGTGGCGAGCCCGACATGGCGATCCGCGTTGTCAGGGACATCTTCAACGAGGACTTCGAGTCGCTGACGATTCAGGGCGACGACACGTGGAACTCGCTCAGCGCCTACGTGGGCCAGGTTGCACCCGACCTCGCCACGCGCCTGCACAAGTTCCACGGCGACGGCGACGTCTTCTATGAGCACCGCATCGACGAGCAGTTGTCGAAGGGCATGGACCGCAAGGTCTGGCTGCCTTCCGGTGGCTCGCTGGTCATTGACCGCACCGAGGCCATGACCGTGATCGACGTCAACACCGGCAAGTTCGTCGGTAAGGGCGGCACGCTCGAAGAAACGATGACGCTCAACAACCTCGAGGCGGCAGAGGAGATCGTGCGCCAGCTCAGGCTGCGCGACATTGGCGGAATCATCGTCATCGACTTTGTCGACATGCTTCTCGAGGCGAACCGCGACCGGGTGTTGCGCCGCCTCATCGAGGGCCTGAGCAGGGACCGCACCAAGCACCAGGTGGCCGAGGTGACGTCGCTCGGTCTGGTGCAGATGACGCGCAAGCGCGTTGGCCAGGGCTTGGTCGAGGCGTTCTCGACCACGTGCGAGCACTGCAAGGGCCGCGGCTTCTTGGTCCAAGGCGAGCCCGTTGGCGAATCGTCCGAGCCCCAGCCGGAGCCCGCCCAGCGTCGTCGCGCATCGCGTGCGAAGTCCAAGGCCGATGAGCCCAGGGCGTCCGCCCCCGAGACCCACGCGCTCGACGACCGCGAAGAGGCAAGAGCGGCCGTCAAGGCCACCCTCGCGTCGATCGCAGCGGCGGCCGAGAAGGCTCACCTGCACGGCGAAGACGAGCGTGGCGTGCCCCACCAGAGCGTTCTGAGCGAAGCGGAGGACGCGCCCCTCGCGTCAGATTGACCCCAGGCGCCGAGGACGGTATCGTTGTCCCTCGGCGCGGAAGCGTCTTGCCCTGCCTGCGCCCCCCTCAGGGGAGCGGCTGCGGCGGGAAAAACGAGGCCCACAAGGCCACACGAACGATCTTCAGAGGAATTCATCATGGTGTACGCGATTGTCAAGGCCGGCGGCCGTCAGGAGAAGGTGTCCGTTGGCGACATCGTCGTCACGGACCGCTTGAAGGCTGTGATCGGCTCTTCTGTCGAACTGCCTGCACTGCTGCTGGTCGACGGCGACAAGATCACTTCGGACGCGAAGGACCTGGCCAAGATCAAGGTCACTGCCGAGGTCGTGCGCGAAGAGCGTGGACCCAAGATCATCATCCTCAAGTTCAAAAACAAGACCGGTTACCGCAAGCGCGCCGGTCACCGCCAGGACCTGACCCGTCTCAAGGTCACCGGAATTAAGTAGCCGAGGAGCTAACTCATGGCACACAAAAAGGGCGCGAGCTCCTCGCGCAACGGTAGGGATTCCAACGCCCAGTACCTTGGCGTCAAGCGCTTTGGCGGCCAAGCTGTCAACG
>JAYTGI010000385.1:0-3334 GCA_043733605.1 Demequina sp.
GGACACGCCCTTTAGGGTTTTCCAGTCCGACTACGTGGGCGCCGTGGTCATGCCTGGCGGCGCGAGCCAGCCACGCAAGACGCTCGATGCATGGCAGGACTGGGCCAAGCAGCGCGGCGCCAAGGGCCTCGCGTATGTGCTCGTTGGCGAGGACGGCACCTTGGGGGGCCCGGTCGCCAAGAACCTGTCCGAGACGGAGCTTGCGGGCCTCGCGGCGGCAGTCAGCGCCGAGAACGGCGATTGCATCTTCTTCGCCGCGGGCGAGACCGACCAGGCCCGCAGCCTCCTCGGAGCCGCCCGCAACGAGATCGCCCGCCGCGTCGGTCTGATCGACGAATCGAAATTCGAGTTCGTGTGGGTCGTTGACGCGCCGCTGTTCAAGCCGGTGCGTTCTGACGACGACGACGTGGCGCTCGGATCCTCGGCCTGGACGGCCGTGCACCACGCGTTCACGAGCCCCAAGCCGGAGTGGATCGACAGCTTCGAGTCCGACCCAGGCAAGGCCCTGGCCTACGCCTACGACATCGTGTGCAACGGCAACGAGATCGGCGGCGGCTCGATCCGTATCCACAGGCGCGACGTGCAGGAGCGGGTCTTCGGCGTCATGGGCATCGGCGCCGCCGAGGCTCAAGAGAAGTTTGGCTTTCTTCTCGATGCCTTCCAGTTTGGCGCCCCGCCTCACGGAGGCATCGCGCTCGGCTGGGACCGCGTCGTCATGCTCCTGGGCGGCTACGACTCGATTCGCGACGTCATCGCATTCCCCAAGTCAGGTGGCGGCTACGACGCCCTCACGGGTGCTCCGGCCCCAGTCACGGCGGAGCAGCGCAAGGAGACCGGCGTGGACTTCGTTCCCGAGGTCGCGGAGGTCTAGCCGTTCGCCGAGCACCTGTACGCACCCCGTGCGTGAGAGGCTCGCAGGCCCGCTTGGTCCAAGTGTGACATTTATCACACGTTCGCGACCTGGTGAGCGTGGGGTGCACGTCGCAACTCGGCCAAAAGGTCACGTAGCGGACACCGTCGCGAAGGGCTTTCGGGGCCATGTAGCACCTGGTGGTTGGCACACCCCTCGCAATTGTGGGATCTTCTCTCCAAGGCCCGCTGGGGAGCCACACATTTCGCTTGGGGGGAATCATGCGTCGCGTTTTGCGATCAACCGTGTCCACTGTTCTTGCGTTCGCGCTATTCGCGGCGGTACCGGGACCTGCGGTGGCCGAGGCGCCAAGAGACACGATCTCCGCTACCGAACCGTCGAGCTACGACTTGCCCGACGGCGGGATCGTCGTGTTCAACCCGACGGATCCGGCTGGTACGGGAGCTACGGTCGACGTCGCGGCGTTGGAGACAACCGGCGCAACGGCCGAGACGGCCGAAGGGACGGTGACCGCGATCGGCGGCGGCGTTGAAATTTCCGCGACGGCGCCGAGCGGGGCTGACATCTCAAGCCTTCAGCATGACGTCACGATCATTCCAGGCACGGAGAATGGGCCCGCGACAGACGAGGTGACGCCCGCCATCGAATTGACGTTTCCGGTGTCCGCCGAGGACATCGCGGGCATCGATCTCGCAACGCTCGGCGTCTATTCGCGGGAAGAGTCTGGTGACCCGTGGACGTGGGTTCCCTCGGCCTATGACCCCGCTCTTGGCGCTGTCGTGGCACAGTCCGACCACTTGAGCGAGTTCACGGTGATGGGCGCTCCGGCATCGCCCCAGGCGGCTGCCGTCCCCAAGATCGCTCTTGACCCCGACGACCTCGTCGGCAGGGCGAAGTGGGACCTACAAACGGTCAACGAACTCCAGTTCAGTTCCGCCGTGGCGCAGGCGGTGAAGACGCGGCTTGAGGGCGAGTGCTCGGCCGATGTGCTCATCACGCGGGACTCCTCCCAGCCCATCGTGAGCCGCACCACCCGAGCAAACCTCATCTCCAACTTTGGCGCCGACATCGCAATGACCCTGGCGTTCAACACCTACAACACTTTGCCCACCGACGGAATTGCGCGCCCATGGGGGAACAAGACGGACGGCGGGGTTGTCGCCTGGTCCGCAAACAATGCCGCGAGCATCGGCCTTGGCAATTCCATCAAGAAGGACGTGGTGACCTACACCGGTCGCTCCAATCGCCGTCCACTGAATCCGTCTGGAACCAATCTGCCGTACTCGCAGCTTGTGGGCTCGGCGCCCGCGTACGCCCACGCCGAGCTGCTCTTCCTGGACCACAACTACGACTGGCCGGTGATCAACGGTCGCCTCGACCTGGTGGTCGACGCCGTCTATGCGAGCATCATCAAGCAGATCGACGCGACAGCAGGCATCGCGTGCGCGCAACCGGTGACACTGCCCGCGCCTCCTTCCCAGGACGTGATCGACCAGCTCCAACAGCTTGGCAAGAACAACTACCAGATGTACGGGACCGACCCCGTCAACCTGTCGACGGGAAACTTCGTCTCCTCGGAGAAGATCTTCAATGTCACAGGCGTGGGCGACCAGGACATGGACCTTGCTCTCGCATACAACGCCCTCGATGGGCGCGCGAGCCAGGTGGGCAACGGCTGGAACTTCGCTTTTGGGTCGCGAGTACAACTGTTCGCGGACGGCTCCTACCTCGCGACCCTCGCCGACGGTAGGCGCGTCAATTTCACTCCCGACGGCGTAGGCGGCTACACGGTAAGTTCGGGCGGGCAGGCGTCACTTGCGGACACGGCCACCGGGGTGTCGCTGACGTTCCCCGACCGCACCAGCCTTGAATTCACTGTGGATGAGGTCACTGGCTACGGCGAGCTGACTCGCGCCGTCGACCGCCAAGGCAACGGGATCACTCTGACGTATGGCCCCCTGGCGGATGCTTCCAACGGCGACACGGTCTTCCCGCCACTCACGTCCATCACGGACCAAGCGGGGCAGACCATCGCCGTCACCTCGACGCCGCAGGGCCAAGTCACAGCCTTCACGCACCCCGACGGGCGCGTATGGACGCTCGGGTATGACGGCGCTGGAAACCTCACGTCCGTCAAGGATGGCGCGGGTCGCACCCGCTCCTTCGCGTATAACGGCAAGGGACTTCTCTCGGTCGTGACGGGCGCGGACGGCGTCCAGGAGGTCACCAACGCGTACGACGACATTGATCGCGTCGTCACGCAGACGGACGGTGCTGGCAGCGTCCGTACCATCTCCTATGCAGCCAATCACTCGACCACGCTGACCGACGCGCTCGGCAACGCGAGCACGATTGACCACAACGACAAGGGCCAGGCGACCGCTTCTCACGACGCCGCTGGAGGCGTCACCCTCACGGGTTATGACTCCAACTACAACCCGACATCGTCGATTGATGCGAACG
>JAYTGI010000386.1:0-3303 GCA_043733605.1 Demequina sp.
GCGTCCGCCGCGACAACGTCGAATTCCGCGTCGGCAGCAAAGCCTGTGGCCGCAAGGATATCTGTGGGGAGGACGATCTGAACACCACTCACCTCGGCGGTCGCCAGGTAGCCCCTGACCACATCGAGCTGGTCCTCTTCGAGCAGCGACTTGCCGACCTCGTAGCCCCTGGCCTTGAGGAACGTGAACGACATGCCGCCACCGATCAGGATGCGATCGGCCTTCGTCAGCAGGTTGGCGATGACTCCCAGCTTGTCGGAGACCTTCGAGCCGCCGAGTACCACGACATACGGACGAGCGGGGTCGGTCACGGCCTTGCTCAGCGATTCGACCTCCTTCTGGACAAGGAGGCCAGCCGCTGCGGGAAGAATCTTGGCGATGTCATAGACAGACGCCTGCTTGCGGTGAACCACACCGAAGCCGTCGGAGACGAAGGCGTCCGCGAAGGCGGCGAGTTCGGCAGCGAGGGCCTCACGTTCCGCGTCGACCTTTGAGGTCTCACGCGCGTCGAAGCGCACGTTCTCGAGCATCGCGACCTGGCCGGGCTCCAGTGCGTCGACCGTGGCCTTGGCGGACGGTCCCACCAGGTCCTCTGCGAGCGTGACTGGCTTGCCGAGAAGTTCGGCAAGGCGAACGGCGGCGGGAGCCAACGAGTACTTGGCCTCGGGCTCGCCCTTGGGGCGCCCAAGGTGTGCCGCCACGATGACGGAAGCGCCCGCCGCGAGCAGCTTCTCGATGGTGGCGACGGAGGCGCGCACGCGGCCGTCATCCGTGATGGTGGTGCCGTCGAGCGGCACATTCAGGTCGGAGCGAACCAGCACCTTTTTGCCGGTCAGGTCACCGAGGCTGTCAATTGTCTTCAGCATGTGAATCTTCCTTAGTCGTGACAGAAAAACGTCCGCACACGCAAGGTGCGTGTACGGACGTTTTTCACTGGAATGTTAGAGGCGCTCGCCGACGTACGACGTCAGCTTGACGAGGCTGGTCGAGTAGCCCCACTCGTTGTCGTACCAAGCAACGATCTTCACCATGTCGCCGGAGACCTTGGTCAGCTTGGCGTCGAAGATGCTCTGGTGCGGGTTGCCGACGATGTCCGAGGACACGATGTCGTCTTCCGTGTACTCGAGCGTGCCGAGCATGGGGCCATCCGCTGCGGCCTTGACGGCCGCGTTGACCTCGGCCACGGTGACCTCACGCGAAGCGGTGAAGGTCAGGTCGGTGGCCGAACCGGTGATGACGGGAACGCGCATCGCGAAACCATCGAGCTTGCCCTTGAGCTCGGGTAGCACCAAGGCAACGGCCTTGGCCGCACCGGTCGAGGTGGGGACGATGTTCTGAGCGGCCGCACGTGCACGACGGAGGTCCTTGTGGGGGCCGTCCTGCAGGTTCTGGTCACCGGTGTAGGCGTGGATCGTCGTCATGAGGCCACGCTCAATGCCGATGGCGTCGTTGAGTGCCTTCGCAACGGGGGCGAGGCAGTTCGTTGTGCACGAGGCGTTGGAGATCACGTGCTGCGTGGCGGGGTCATAGTCGGTGTGGTTGACGCCGACGACGAAGGTACCGTCCTCGTTCGACGCGGGGGCCGAGATGATGACCTTCTTGGCGCCGGCGGCGATGTGGGCAGCCGCCTTGGTCGCGTCGGTGAAGAAGCCGGTCGACTCGATGACGATGTCGGCACCGAGAGCACCCCAGGGAAGGTTGTTCGGGTCGCGCTCTGCGAGGGCGCGGATGGCCTTGCCGTCGACGTAGATGTTGTAATCATCGAACGTCACGGTGCCGGGGAATACACCCAGAACGGTGTCGTACTTGAGCAGGTGCGCGAGCGTCTTGTTGTCGGTCAGGTCATTCACACCGACAATCTCGATGTCCGCGCCCGACGCGACGATCGCGCGGTAGAAGTTACGTCCAATGCGGCCGAAGCCGTTGATACCGACCTTGATGGTCACTTGTTCTCCTCGGTTCGCGCGACGTGGCGCGTTTGGGGATGTGGGGTAGCGCTTCAGTGCGCGGGGCGCCGCCGGGGCGGTGCCACTACTGCAAGCCTACTATGCAGTGCCCAGGCCCGGTGCGACGTAGGTCCCCAAATCAAGGGGACTCAAGTCCGCACAGGACGGCGCGGTCTAGTTGAGAAATTCCGGGCTGATCCCTGCCTCGGTGTCGGGAATCCCCAGGTCCTTTGCCATCTTGTCTGCTGTTGCGAGTAGTCTGCGAATTCGTCCGGCCACCGCGTCCTTAGTGAGCGGTGGCGTCGCGAGCCTTCCGAGCTCTTCAAGGGAAGCGTCGCGATGCGCGATACGCAATGTCCCTGCCTCGCGAAGGTGGTCAGGTACCTCGTCGCCCAGAATCGCGAACGCCCTTTCGACGCGTGCACTCGCGGCGACGGCAGCCTGAGCTGAACGACGCAAGTTCGCATCGTCAAAGTTGGCGAGCCTGTTGGCGGTACCACGCACCTCGCGGCGCGTGCGCTTTTCTTCCCACTCAAGCACCGAGTCGTGCGCACCAAGACGAGCCAGAAGCGCCGATATTGCGTCGCCGTCGCGAATGACGACGCGATCCACTCCCCTGACTTCGCGGGACTTGGCGGTGATGCTGAGCCTGCGCGCGGCGCCCACAAGCGCCAATGCGGCTTCAGGCCCTGGCGAGGTGACCTCGAGGCTTGCTGACCGACCAGGTTCAGTGAGCGAGCCATGCGCAAGAAATGCTCCACGCCACGCAGCCACGGTGTCTTCGATCGAACCGCTCACCACCTGTGGAGGCAATCCCCTCACGGGACGACCCCTATGGTCCAGCAGGCCGGTCTGTCGCGCGAGCGACTCGCCTTCCTTCACCACGCGCACCACGTACCTGTTTCCGCGCTTGAGAGCACCTCCCGAGACAACGATGATCTCGGATCCGAGGTTGTACACGTCATGGATGAACGTGCGTAGCCGACGAGCGGAGGCTGCGGTATCGAGCTCGGCCTCAATGACGATGCGTCCAGAAACGATGTGGAGGCCACCAGCAAATCGCAACGTGGTGGCGATCTCGGCCTTGCGCGCCGAAATCTTCTCTACCGCGACACGCGCGAGTTCGTCTTTCACCTGTGCCGTCAGCGCCATGCGGCCTATCCTCTCACCCCTTGGGGTGCACCTGCCGACCCAAGGTCCGCGATCAGGCGCGAGAACTCGCCCGCGAGGCGGTCCACATCGTGCCGATCGGTGGCGTCAGCGCGCCTCATATCGGCAAACACGAGCCTCGAACCCCATGACTCCACTTCGGCCCTCAGCAACGGATCGGCGCCGTGCGATGCATCGGCGAGCACGA
>JAYTGI010000387.1:0-3294 GCA_043733605.1 Demequina sp.
TGATGTGGGAATCCGCACCATGGCCGACGCGTTGAGAGGTCAAGACGTCTCGCTGAAGACCCTCGGTGTAGATTGCCTGGTCTCGGCCCACCTTTCGAAGGGATAGTCATGTTTACCGGCATTGTTGAGGCAATCGGTACGATTGCTGCCGTCGACGATCACGGAGTCTCCTCGAGGCTTGTGCTTTCGGCGCCTGACCTTGGGACGGACATCGCGCACGGTGAGTCGATCGCTGTCGACGGAGTCTGCCTGACGGTCGCCGCACATGAGGAGGCCGGTTGGGTGTTCGACGTGATGCGCATCACGAGAGATACGGCGACGCTTGGTGAATTGGCCCCCGGGTCCAAAGTGAACCTCGAGCGCGCGACGCGCGCAGACGGTCGCCTTGGCGGTCACATCATGCAAGGACACGTCGACGGGGTAGCAACGCTCGTGTCTCGCGACTCGCAGCCAGAGTGGGACGATCTCACGTTTTCGGTTCCGCGCGAGTTGCTTCGATACGTGGTGCTGAAGGGATCGATTTCCCTCAATGGAGTCTCGCTCACGGTGGCGGGGCTTGTCGACGACGCGGTCACGGTCTCACTCATTCCGACCACTTTGTCGGAAACAACGCTCGGCGAGCTCGTGGTCGGCAACAAGGTGAACGTCGAGGTGGACGTCATCGCCAAGTACGTCGAGAGAATGATGGGCCTGTCTCAGTGAACAACGACTCCATCGCGCTGGTCGAGAGGGCCCTCGCGGATCTCCTTCTGGGCAAGCCAGTGCTTGTGTGCGATTCTCATGAGCGCGAAGACGAGGCCGACTTCATCATGTCCGCTTCGCGCGCCACCATAGAGTGGGTCGCGTGGGGCATCAGACATTCGAGTGGCTACTTGTGTGCGCCGATGACGGGACTCAAGGCCGACACCCTCAATTTGCCGCTCATGGTCCCCAATAGCCAAGACCCGCGCCGTACGGCATACACGGTGTCGGTGGATGCCGCGTCGGGAGTTACTACGGGAATTTCGGCCGCGGACAGGCACAGGACTCTTCAACTGTTGGCGAAGTCAGACGCTTCGGCAGACGATTTCATTCGGCCAGGGCATGTTCTGCCGCTGCGCGCTGTTGCAGGTGGTGTCCTGCACCGACCTGGTCACACCGAGGCCGCCGTCGATCTCTGCAGACTCGCTGGGCTTGAGCCCGTCGCAGTTATCGCGGAACTCGTCAACGACGACGGCACAATGATGCGACAGGGGAGTGCTACCGCCCTTGCCGTGAAGGAGGGACTTACCCTCATGACTATCGCTGACCTCATCGCCTACCGGCGAGCCAAGAAGGACCTTCCCGTCGAGGTGGAGCCCCAGCCGCATCGTGTGCTTCTTGAGGGCGAGGCCAGGCTCCCAACCGTTCACGGTGATTTCACGATCAAGGCGTACCGCGACGCACGAACGGGCGCTGAGCATCTGGCACTCATCAAGGATGCGGCTGATGGCGTGGTGCCCATCGTGCGCGTGCACTCGGAGTGCCTCACGGGCGACGCCTTTGGCTCGATCCGCTGCGAATGCGGACCGCAGCTTGACGCGTCCCTTGAACGCGTGCAGGCCGAGGGTGGCGCCGTCATCTACCTGACGGGCCATGAGGGCAGGGGCATCGGAATCACCGCCAAGATCAGGGCATACGCGCTCCAGGACCAAGGCATGGATACGGTCGATGCAAACGTCGAGCTTGGGCTGCCCGTCGATCGCAGGGAGTACGGCGCTGCGGCCGCAATCCTGGCTGACCTCGGCCTCATCAGAGTCAGGCTGCTGACGAACAACCCTGCCAAAGTCGAGGGCATGCGGGCCTCTGGCATCACGGTCGTGGAGCGCGTGGGTCTGCACGTGGGTCATCACCCCGAAAATGAGGCCTACAGGCGCACCAAGGTCGAGCGCATGGGGCACCTGCAAGAGGAGTCTGCATGAGCGGTCAGGGCGCGCCGAGCCTTTCCGTTGACGCGAAGGGCGAAGTGGTCGACATCGTCGCGTCTCAGTGGCACACGACCATCATGGATGGCCTCGTAGCTGGCGCACTGGCCGCGGTGGAACGCGCGGGCGCCACAGCAAGGGTCTGGCGCGTGCCGGGCGCCTTTGAGTTGCCAGTGGTCGCCGAGAGGCTCGCCAGAAGCGGTTCGGAGGCGATCGTGTGCCTCGGGGTCGTCGTGAGGGGAGGCACCCCGCACTTCGAGTACGTGTGCGATGCAGTGACCCGCGGGTTGACCGATGTGGCTCGCACCCACGCCGTCGCAGTCGGCTTTGGCATTCTCACCACAGACACGGAACAGCAAGCGCTGGACAGGGCTGGACTGCCAGGATCCTCCGAAGACAAGGGGGCCGAGGCGGTCGAGGCCGCCCTCGCAACGTCGGCGCTCATGCGGGTCATCGCGAGCGACCTGGCCTGACGCCGGGCGCGTGCCGTCGCATCCCAGAGCACCGCCCTACTAGGCTTGGCGCGTGACTTCCTTCAACGATCTCTTTCAGACACTTTCCGAACGCGCCTCAACCCGCCCCGAGGGTTCGGGAACGGTGACACTGCTCGACAAGGGTGTCCACGCCATCGGCAAGAAGCTCGTGGAGGAGGCCGCGGAGGCGTGGATGGCGGCCGAGTACGAGACCGACGAGGCCACGGCGGAGGAGATTTCTCAGCTGCTCTATCACGCACAGGTCATGATGATTGCCAAGGGCCTCTCTCTGGCCGACGTCGAGAAGTATCTGTAGGGGTTCACCGTGCTACGCATCGCAGTCCCGAACAAGGGATCACTCTCAGAACCCGCCGTTGAGTTGCTCCGAGAGGCTGGCTACAAGCAGCGCAGGGACCCGCGCGAGCTCGTGCTCGTCGACTCGCGCAACGAGGTCGAGTTCTTCTTTCTCAGGCCCCGCGACGTCGCCGTCTATGTGGGTGCGGGAACAGTGCACGCGGGGATTACGGGACGCGATCTCTTGCTCGACTCAGGCGCCGCCGCGACCGAGCAGCTTGAGCTGGGCTTTGGCGCGTCGACCTTCCGCTATGCGGCGGAACCCGGCAAGATCTCGAGCATCGAGCAGCTCGCTGGCAAGCGTGTCGCGACGTCGTATTCTCACTTGGTCGATAGTCACTTGAGGTCCTTCGGCATCGAGGCCGACGTGGTGCGGCTTGACGGCGCTGTCGAATCGTCCGTGCGCCTTGGCGTTGCGGACGCCGTTGCCGACGTGGTGTCGACTGGAACCACGCTGAAGGCCGCTGGCCTCGAGGTATTCGGTGAACCACTGCTCGTGTCGGAGGCGATTCTCATTCGCTCGG
>JAYTGI010000388.1:0-8953 GCA_043733605.1 Demequina sp.
TGGTGCGCGAGGGGGGATTTGAACCCCCACGCCCTTTCGGACACTGGCACCTGAAGCCAGCGCGTCTGCCGTTCCGCCACTCGCGCGCGCCGGAAAAGACTAGCACGCAGGCGGGTCGCGGCGTGATGAGATCCTCCAGGCCCCGGAGCCCACGTCACACGAGCAACGGCGAAGCTCAGAACCCTCAATCACCGAAAACCCCTGCCGATGGGAACCCCGGACGATGCGAAAGGAGATCACATGGAGGCCTTAGCCGCCATTGATCAGCGTCTCAGTGAGATTCAGGCGCGCATTGCGTCCTTCGCGCCGCGCTCAACCCCCCTTGCTAGCGCGGCAGCAAACGCACTGCCGAGCACGCTCGCGTCGTCCGCAATCCTGTACCCAGAAAACACATCCTTTGCCGACGTCTTCGCCTCGGTGTCGCAAACGAGTGGCACTTCGCTCACGGCGGCCGCGGGCCAGCTCAACGCAAACGGCGTGCCGACGAGCCTCGCCGGCTACGGAAACGGTCTGATTCCGGAGTCCACGCTGGCACCCCTCGCGGGGTCGGGCGAGCGGATGTGGGCCCCCGCCGCGGAGCACTTCAACGACCTCTTGGCAGCCGCGAAGAAGGCCGGGGTACCCATCTCCGTCACCGACGGATACAGGAACTACGACTCTCAAGTGCGGCTCGCTGACCAGAAGGGCCTCTACTCCCAAGGCGGCCTGGCTGCGGCTCCCGGCACCAGCGAGCATGGCTGGGGACTCGCTGTAGACCTAGGGCTCGACGCCACGTCTCAAGCATGGATGCGCCAGCACGCGAGGGAGTATGGCTTCGTCGAAAACGTGCCTCGCGAGCCCTGGCACTGGGAATTCGCGCCGTCGTCCTAGACGCCCGGCTCCCACGCGGCGGGAAGTCCAGTCCCCTCGGTGTGGATCCCTTCACGCCGACACTCAGTACGCAACCACCACGGAGATCCGGCCCTCGCCATAGCCCTGAATCGTCAAGACTCCATCGATCCTGCTCGCAGGCACCAACGTCCACTTGGCGACATCTGCGGGCAAGGTCTCGCGAGGCGCGTACGTGGTGTCCAGGCGAACATGGGCAGAATTCGGACGATTGAACATCGATCCGGCCACATTGAGGATCTCGGCGAGGTTGTCGAACTGCGCCGCCGTCACCAGGCCGTCCTTGATCGTGGCCTCGGCGCCCATTTGCGGCAGCAACGCAATCGCGGAGCCCGCCCTCGCCGTTAACGCAATGTCGCACAGCACGAGCGCCTTCACTACGCCAAAGTCGTTGGTGTAAGCGCCGACCGTCGCACCGTCGATCGGATCAACAATGTTGGACGTAGCGGTCCACTCGACCGCCCTGCCCAACAGTCCCTCGAACAGTTCTCGCACCTCGAACGCCGATGGCACCGGCGTGGGGCGCATAGCGCCGGCGTTCATGAGATGAACGGATCGATAGTTTCGCGGAACACGTCCGCTGTGAACGGCTTCGCGATGAGAAAGAGTGCGCCCTCGGCCTCGGCCTGCCTGCGCATTTCAGGCGAGCCCTCGGACGTCACAAAGGCAAATGGGGTCTCGTTGCCTTCCCTTCGTAGCGACTTGAGCAAGTCAAGGCCCGACATCTCTGGCATGTTCCAGTCGGACAACACGAAGTCGGGCTGCGACGCCCTAATCTTCGTGAGTGCGGCCGCGCCATCCTCGGCTTCCTCAATTTCCCACCAGTCGTATCCCGCTTGCCGGAGCGTGCGGATCACGATCTGCCGCATCACGCGACTATCGTCGGCGACGACTACCTTCATGGTCGATCACCTCTCTCCATTCTTCTCATCCGGGCCGAAGCCCGCGCTTACGAGGCACTCATTTACGAGGCCAGGGCCCACAGGCTGACGCCCAAGGGGGCGCCCTTCCAACCAAAGTACGTCTCCAAGAGGCAAAAAGCCGAGGACATGTCGGGTTCTTGGTGCGTCACGACGGGCAGCGTCAGAGCACCCGGATTGGTGACGAGCGACTTGACGTTCCCGCCCACGACGTTTGCGATCTCGCCGACGGCGTCGGCAAAATCCGCGTCAGACACCGCTTCGCAATCGTCCATCTGAAGCAAGGCCCTGGTGAGCTGTTCGCCCGTTGCGCGCCCCGCCATGAGCATCACCCGTGTGACGACGGGGCCCGAGACGTCCACCCAGGCGTAGCGGGAGTCTTCGAGCGACGGGCTCTCGCCCGTCCACGGGTAGAGGTGTCCTGGCTCGCCGTCGATCATCGTGCTGAACAGATCCTGAGCGATCGTCAGCACGGGGTCCGCACCGGTGAGCGGTTCCCATGTGGCGGGGATGGTCATACCGACTCCTTCACATCGACCAGTCCGAGGAACTGGAGCTTGTCAACGATCACCTCAGGGGTGAAGGGCTTGATCACGTACTCGTGGGCTCCGGCGGCGAGGGCGCGCACGATCTGATCTTGTTCGCCCTCCGTCGTGACCATCATGAGAGTGACGTTGCGCCACTTCGGGCGCTTTCGCGCCTCGACAACGAACTCAAAGCCCGTCATGACCGGCATGTTCCAGTCGATACAGCACAGCGCGACATCGTCGTTGGACTCGAGTTGGTCGAGCGCGACCTGCCCGTTCTCGGCCTCGATCGTCTCGAATCCCACGTCGACGAGGATGTTGCTCACGATTCTTCTCATGACGCGTGAGTCGTCGATGACCAGGGCCTTCATGTCACTTTCCCTTCTCGGGGCCTGTACACGGAACTCGTTCCGAGTGGGACTCTTTCCCAGGACTCGTCGACGCCGATGGTGGTTTCGGCGGCCCCCAGGAACAGGTAGCCGCCCGGCGCGAGCGCACCCTTAACTCTTCTCAACACGTCGCGTTTGGTGGCCACATCGAAGTAGATGAGGACGTTGCGCAAGAACACGATGTCGAAGGGTCCTCCCGCTGGCGGTGTGTCCAGCAGGTTGTGCTTGCGGAACACCACTTGGCTGCGCAGAGACGAAGAAATCTCGAACGAGGGGCCCTGGCGCTCAAAGTGCTTCACCAGCATCGGCGCAGGCAGGCCCCTGTTGATCTCGAGCTGTGTGTACCTGCCCGAGCGACCCTTGGCCAACACATGCTCGGCCAGATCGGTCGCGACGATGTTGCTCCGAACGCTCGGGAAGTTGTCGGCGAGGATCATCGCGATCGAGAAGGCCTCTTGGCCCGTCGAGCACGCCGCGGACCATATCCGCATGGTGGACGTCCCCTTGCTGACCAAGTCGGGCACCACATGTGAACGCAAGACCGTGAACGGGTTGAGGTCGCGGAACCACGACGTTTCGTTCGTGGTGAGCGCCTCGACCACAACGTCGTGCTTCGTGACGTCCGCCCGCATACCTCGGACGTAGGCATCGACATCCAAGGCGCCCGCGCTCCTGGCGAGCGGCGCGAGCCGACTCTCGACAAGGTATTCCTTGCCGCGCTCGAGCTGAATGGCACTTCGCTGGCGCACGAGTGTGGCGACGAAGTCGAAGGTCTCAGCCGTCAGCGTCATTCTCTGACCGCCCTTGCGAATGATCGGGACTCCACTGCCTGCGTTATTGCGCCTGCAATGTCGTTGATGGGGAACAGAGAGTGCGCGAGTCCGGCTGTCGCGACAGCCCCAGGCATACCCCAGACCACGGACGTGGCCTCGTCTTGTGCATAGACACGCCCCCCTGCATCGACGATGGCGCGCGCGCCCTCGCGTCCATCCGCACCCATTCCCGTCAGCACAACGGCCAGTTGGTCGCCACCAAAGACGGCCGCCGATGACTTGAAAAGGACGTCCACCGCGGGGCGACAGAAGTTCACCTGGTCGCCGTGACTGACCTTGGTGGACACCTGGCCACGAGCCTCGACTACCTCCAAGTGGAAGTTACCGGGAGCGATGTAGATGGTGCCCGCCTCAAGCCTCTCGCCGCCCTGAGCCTCGATCACCCGATGCGGGCCATTGCGATCGAGCCTCGCCGCGAGCTGTGCCGTGAACAGCGGCGGCATGTGCTGGACGATGAGGATGGGCACTGGGAGTGGCCGCATGAAGGCGCTCACGACCTTGGACAGCGCCTCGGGACCGCCAGTCGACGAGCCGATGACCACCACGCGCGGCGTCTTGGGGACGGCGATCCTTGGGGCAAGCACGGTGGGTGCGTGGGCCATTGTGGGGGCGCGGAACAGTCCCTTAATCTTGGGCAGGAGTTGCGCGCCGATGATGTGAACGGCCTGGTCCATCGGGCCGGCATTGGTGGGCTTGGTGACGTAGTCCGTCGCCCCCGCAGCGAGAGCGTCGAGTGTTGCAGCCGCGCCGTGTGCCGTCAGCGTTGAGAACATCACGATGGGCATCTTGTGGCCCCTCGCGCGCAGCTCGGTGACGGCCTCGATGCCATTCATCACGGGCATCTCGATGTCCATGGTGATCAGGTCGGGCTTGAGCAGATCGACCTTGCGCACTGCGATCGAGCCGTTCTGGGCGACACCCACGATCTCGATCGCAGGGTCTGCCGCAAGGGCGTCAGAGACGAGCCTGCGGACCACGACCGAGTCGTCGACAACCAGCACCTTAATTGTGCGCATCGCCACTCCCAGCACCCGAAGTGAGCCACGCGAACTCGGGAAGGATCGCGATGCGAATCCCGAGGTCGTCGCGCCGCCGCGTGCACCAAGACGCCGTGCGCGCGGTGCGCACTCGTCCCGCGCAGAGCGGCAGGTGGGGCGTCAACATCGGGACTCCTTAGGGGCGGCCTACGCCCTTCTGTGTTGTGGTGCCAATCGGCACGATGGACAAGCGTGTGAGCGGCTCTAGACCCGTGCGGCCAGATCCACATCGAGCGACAGCAGCAAACCGTCGTCGAGCGAATACACGCCCGTCACGAGGTCGCGAAGCGCTGGCTCAAGGGTGGGAGGCGGCGGGCCGAACTGCTCAGAATCGAGCTCGAGCACGTCGCCCACCTGATCCACGAGGAGGCTCACTGGCTCGCCGTCAACCTTGACGACCATCATCATGGGTTCGTCATCCGGACCGTAGGGCTCGCGCCCAAGACGCGCGCGCAGATCGACCATGAGGACCACTTGCCCTCTCAGGTTGACCAGGCCAGCGACGGTCCGCGGAGCGAGAGGCACCGCCGTGCGCGTGTGCAGCCTGAGAGCCTCTTGGACCCTGGACACATCCACTCCGTATAGGCGGTTGTCGAGCTTGAAGGTAGCCAGTTGGTGTTTCATTTCAGAACTCCGATCCGGCGCCAACGAGCTGGGCGTCTTCCGCGTCGTAGAAGCCCGGGTCGGCCGATTCGACGGCCGAATGTAGGTCGAGGACCTCGGTGATCCTGTCCTTGATGACAATTGAGCCAAGCAGTCCGTAACCAGACACTTCAGAGAAGTCCGACGTCGCGCAGTCGACAATGTCAACGACCTCATTCGCAACGAGTGCAACGGTGCGGTCGCCGCGCGTACACACGACCACGGCAAATTCCTCGCGCGACGTGCCACCGTCTCCAAGGAGTTGGGCGAGGTCGGCCACCGGCGTGATCCTCCCGCGGTACTGCATGACGGCCGATCCTGCCACCTGCTCGATGACGCTCGCGTTGAGTCGCTCAAGCCTGGCGACAGCCCCGAGCGGCATGGCCACCTGCCTGCCTTCTCCGACCGACACGATGAGCATCGGCTCCGTCTTCGAGGCGCCGACGGCGTCGCTGGACACCTTCTTCATCGCTTCTTGGAGGTCGACGTTGAGGGCGCGGCGCGCGACGGCGGCAACGTCGAGAATGAGCGCCACCGAGCCATCACCGAGAAGTGTCGCTCCCGCATACAGGCCGATGCTCTTCACTGCGGCGGCGATCGGCTTGGCGACAATTTCCTCGGTGTTGAGCACCTGATCGACGACGAGACCAAACGGGCCACCGTCCGATTGCAGTACGACGACCAGGGCACCGACCAGGGATTCGCGTTCCGGTCGTGCCAAGACGTCTCGCAGGTCCACGAGAGGCAAGAGTTTGCCCCGGAGCCGGAAGACGGGCGCTTCGCCAACGTACTCGACGCCGGTCTGCTTCTCATCGATCGCGAGCAGCTCAAGCAGGCTTATCTGCGGGATCGCGTACGTCTCTCCGCTGCACTCCACCGTGAGCGCAGGCATGATCGCGAGGGTGAGCGGAATGCGCAGACGCCACGTGGTGCCAAGACCCAACGTGGACTGCACGTCCACCACGCCACCGATGGACTCGACCTTAGTGCGCACCACGTCCATGCCGACGCCGCGGCCAGAAACGTTCGTGACGGTCTCCGCCGTGGAAAAGCCCGGAAGGAACAGGAGCTGCAGAAGGTCTTGGGTGCTCATGTCGGCCACTTGGCCGTGCGTCCGCAGCCCGCGCTCGATCGCCTTGGCGCCGATGATGAGCGGGTCGACACCCTTGCCGTCGTCGCTGATCTCGACCACGACCTGGCCGCCCTGATGGAACGCGCGCAGCGTCAGGACTCCCTGGACCGGCTTTCCCAGCGCCTGCCGAACCGCTGGAGGCTCGATGCCGTGGTCGATCGCGTTGCGGATAAGGTGCGTAAGCGGGTCCTTGATGGCCTCAAGAAGCCCCCGGTCGAGTTCGGTGTCTTGGCCGATCATCTCGATGCGCACCTGACGACCAAGCGCGGCCGAGATGTCCCTGACCATGCGGGGGACCTTGGACCATACGTGCTCGATCGGCTGCATGCGAGTCTTCATCACGCCCTGCTGAAGCTCGGTGGCAATCAGTGACAGTCGCTGTGAGGCACGCACAAGCGAGGCATCCCCTAGGTCGCCGGCGAGCCGCGTCATGGCGTTCCTGGCGAGCACAAGTTCGCCCACGTGACGCATCAACGCGTCGAGCACGTCGACGTCGACGCGAATCGACTGTTCGGACGCGCTGCGCGCGGGGCCGTCCTCGCGCTCCTTGGCCGTCTTCTCCCGGGGTTCGGCGTTGGCCGGGGCCGTCGGCTTTTGCACCGCCTGCGCGATGACCTCGGATGTGATGTCCTCGGGTGTGATGTCCTCGGATGCGAGGGCCTCGATGTCGATGTCGCCGTCGAGTTCGTCAAAGTACGAGTCGTCAACGGGGGTGCTCAGCGTGGCGGAGGGCATCGGCTCGGCCGCGATCACCTTGCGGGCCCTCGTCGTCTTAGGTGCCGAGGCCTTCGGCTTTGCGACCGCAGCGCGGGGCTTTCGCGCCGCCGCGACGAGAGGCTTCCTCGCGGGAGTCGTACTCGCCTCCTTCGCGAGTGCCTCCTCTGCTTCTCGAGGTTCCATGGGGGTCTCCTCATCGACTGGCTCGTCGTGATCCTGCGCTGCGGTTTTCGGAGCTGCGGTTTTCGGAGCTGCGGTTTTCTGAGCTGCGGTTTTCTGAGCTGCGGGCTCGTCCACGGCGGCGGCTTGCTCGCTCGGGCCGCCGGAGGGGTCATCGAGAACGGACTGGATGTCGGCAATTACGGCGCTCACGTCGGAATCGCCTTCGAGGCCCGTCGCCTCGATCGTCGCCAACACGTCGCGGACCGCGTCGACCATCTTGAGCAACACATCGGTGGTGCGCTGCGTCATGGGGCGCTTGCCATCCCGGAGCTCGGCCAGGAGGTTCTCACCGCCGTGAGTGAGTGATTCGAGCTTGCCGAAGGCGAGGAAGCCGCTCGTGCCCTTGATCGTGTGGATCGTCCGGAACACGGAACCCAAGAGTTCGCGTGAGCCGGGTTGATCCTCAAGCGCTACGAGGTCTTGGTCGAGTTGATCGAGGTTTTCGTAACTCTCCACGATGAACTCGCGGACGATGTCATCCATCCCGTCCATGGGTACGCTCCCGTTGCATCAGGTGCGGCATCCTGCCGCCTCGTCGCGCAACTCATCGGCCGATTCTGGCCGCTAGTGAGCAATCATTGACCCACAGCGTCAACCTGCGACTGTGGCACCCTCGCATCCGCGGTGCTGGCCGCGGCGGGGGCGGTGCTTACGCGCTGCGCGCGTCCGTTTCGGGCGCAGGCGCAGTCTCTTGAGAAGGCGCCGGCTTGGGCGCGAGACCACGGAGCTTTTCGAGCGCGCTGTCGTCTGCGGAGGCAGCCTCGACGTTGTGCTTTTCGACCGCCTCAAAGATTTCGGCGCGCGTCACGCGGATCTCCCGCGGAGCGTCTATCCCCACGCGCACCCCGTCGGAGCGAACGTCGATGATCGTGATCACAATGTCGTTGCCGATGAAGAGGCGCTCTCCGACGCGACGGGACAAGACCAACATGTAGGCGAGACTATCCGGTTCGCGCCGACCGGGCTACGCGCGACGCGGCGGGGACCCCATCATGGGAGCCCTTGCGGCGCGCGATTCCCGAGCGGGAGTTAGTCAATAGCGGCGATGCGGTCCGCCAAGAGCGCGGCCCACACAACCCCGGCGGCGGGGAGCCCGTCCATCCATGCGACAGGCAGCGAGGCATCGAGCATCGCGCACGGCGCTTGAGCGTCGGCGACATTGACTGCAGCGAGGCCGTCGATCCGTCCTCTACCCGCGAGGAGCCTTACTGAGGGCTCGTAGGTCGAGGGTCGCTTGGTCGCGTCGATGACAGCCCACACGGTGTCCGCATCGAACGCGGCGAGAAGTGGCGCGGACGACGCGGCGCCGCGCCTGCCGGGAGCAACGCCAAGCGCCACGATCATCGGCTCGCCTAGCCGACCAGCCTTCTCGGCGCGTGCGCGCATCGCGCCGGCCTGGTTCTCGTCCCTGATGCGCCTGCCGTGGCCGCGAATTGCGTCGATCTCTCCCGCGAGAGCGACCGCGGTGGGAGGAAGGCCCACCCAACCCGCGAGTTGTTGTGCGACCGCGAGCGCGTGCTCGGCAGGCCCAGCGACAACGACGAGGTCGCCTGATTCCGGCCGGCGCACGGGCGGCGTAGCAAAACGCGCGACAACGTCCAGTAGCGGCACGGGCGAGCCCAGATCCGCGTAGTCCTCGACGCACC
>JAYTGI010000389.1:0-3291 GCA_043733605.1 Demequina sp.
CCGCATAGCCGACGAGGAAGGTCGCGAGTGGAGCCGCGGGACGCATGACGGAGTGCGCCGCATCCCTAGCAACGTCGAGGAGCGCCTGCTTATCGATTCCGGTGACATCGACGCCGAGCCTGGCGCTCAGCGCGGCCACCCAGGCGTCCAATGGGTCCTCACTCATGAGAGCCTCCCTTCCCAGTACTGCACGTCTTCCCAAGTATCCACGTCTCGCGACGCTTCGAAGACGTCGTCGACCGCGGCCATGTCGAGGCCCCCCGTCACGCGCCGCAGCGAGGCCCCAGGCGTGGCCTCCGCGGCGCACCGCGCGGCGATCGCGTCACGCCTGTAAACGGCGACGAGCGGTTGCGCAACACCGGAACCGTCGACCAACCACGCGCCATCCCTTCCTTCACCACCTGCGCCGCCGCCGGCCGCATCGGAGCCCTCACGCAAGCGAGCGAAGAGCGCGACCACGCCCTCGTGAGCGCGCGGTGTGTCCGCGCCAAGGACGAGCACAAGCGCCGATGCGTCGCCCGCTGCGTCGAGGGCCGCAAGGCCCGCTGCGAGGCCGGCGGCGGGGCCAGACCCGGGCGGTTCCTCGCAGGTCCACAGCGCGTCGTCCCTCTTCAGATGCTTGCCACCAACAATGACGACGCGGGAGGCCCCCGCGCACGCGTCGATGGTGCGCTCCATGAGCGTGCGGCCCGCGATCACGAGCCCCGGCTTGGACACACCCGAGAGGCGCGTCCCCGCGCCCCCCGCGACGATGATCGCTGCGAACGGCGCGGCGTCGGCGTTCACGACGCGGCGCCACCTTCGGGGCCCGCGCCACGTCCCGGACCCGCGCTATCCTCACGCCTCCACGAACCCGACTTGCCGCCGTCCTTGGCGATGAGCCGCACGTCGCGAATGGACGTCGACTTGTCGAGTCCCTTGACCATGTCCACCACGTTGAGCGCCGCAATACTCACGGCGGTGAGCGCCTCCATCTCCACGCCCGTGCGGTCCGCGGTACTCACGGTCGCCATGATCGCGACCCCGTCGTCGGTCACCTCGAGGTCGACCACCACGCCGTGCACGCCGATGACGTGGGCGAGCGGGAGCAACTCAGGAGTGCGCTTGGCGCCCGCTATGCCCGCGATGCGCGCGACCGCGAGAACGTCTCCCTTGGGAACAGACCCGTCGCGCAGTGCCGCCACCACGTGAGGGGCGCACTCAACAAAGCCTTCGGCAACGGCGGTACGGACGGTGGGCACCTTGGCGGTGACGTCGACCATCCTGGCGTGACCCTCATCATCGAGATGGGTGAATGTGCTCATCAGACAAACCTCCTGACCACGACGGTATCGCCCTCGCGGACCTCCGTGACGTCCGCGGGAACTCTGGCGATGGCATCCGCCTGTGCGAGCCTCGCCATCAGGTGCGAACCCGAGCCTCTCGCCGTGGCGGGTTCGACGCTGCCGTCGCTCCAGCGCACAGGAATGAACTGCTCACGGCCGGCAGGGCTGGCCCATGACGCGGTGGCGTTCGCGACGTGCCAATCGCGATACGGCGGCAGACCCCGCATCACCCGGATGACAGGATCTACGAACATCTCGAAAGACACGGCGACCGCGACCGGATTGCCAGGGAGGCACAAGAGCGGAGTGCCGCCGATGCTTCCAAGCCCTTGCGGCTTGCCCGGCTGCATTGCGACGGACATGAACGCAATGCCAAGGCCGGCGAGCGCCGCCTTGACCACGTCGTAGTCCCCCACGCTCACGCCACCCGTTGTGACGATGAGGTCGACATCGTCGCGCGCGATCGCCGCCACGACATCGGCGACGCTGTCGCCCACGGGGCCGAGGAGCACGGGCTCGCCTCCCGCGGCGCGCACCAACGCGTCCAGCAGGTAGGAGTTCGACTCGTAGATCTGCCCCGCGCGCAGGGTCGTCCCCAGGGCCGCGAGCTCGTCTCCCGTCGACAGGATGCCCACCCTGGGCGCGCGGAACACCCACACGGTTTCCGCGCCGACGGCGGCGGCGGCAGCGAGGTGCCTTGCCGCCAGTTCGACGCCCGCCGCAATCACCTCTTCGCCCGCACGAGCGTCCTCGCCGTGCGCGCGCACGTGGGCGCGAGCGGCGCGCACCTCGCGAATGGTGACCGACCCCTCGACCTCGCTCGTCGCCTCAACGGGAACGACGGTGTCCGCCCCCGCGGGAAGCAGCGCGCCCGTCATGATGCGAATCGCCCTCCCTCGGATGAGCGCCAACGGCGCCGGCACCCCTGCGCGGGACTCGCCCGCGATCGGCAGCGTCACGGGCGCGGCGGCCGTCGCGTCGCGCACGTCGGCCCACAGCACGGCGAAGCCGTCCATGGCCGAGTTGTCGAAGGGAGGAGAGTCGACGCGGGCGACCACGGCCGATTCCGTCACGTGGCCAAGCGCCTCGCGCAGCCGCAGCTCAATCGCGACGGGCGCGGTGGCGAGCGCGAGGGCGGCCGCGGCGTGCTCGCCGGCCGTTCTCATGCCCGCTCCCCCATGGCGGCGCGGTCTTGTGTGGCGCCGGGCACGGCGGCCCTGCGCACGTCGAGGTCGCGCCAGCGCCCCTCCCGGGCGTCGATCACGGACAACACGCCCTTGAGAGGCACGCCGATGCCGGTGAGCAGCTTCACGGTCTCGGTCGCCATCGCGGCGCCCACCTGCCCGCACAGCGTCCCGAGCACCCCACCCGCATCGCACACTCCAAAGTCGGGAGGAGGCTCGACAGGAAAGATGTCGCGCAGGCCGATGTCTCCGTCGAACACGGTGACCTGGCCAAACCACCCCTGCACCGCTCCCCAGGCGACCGGAATGCCCAGTGCCGAGGCGGCATCGGCGACAGTGAGGCGCGAAGCGAAGGTGTCGGTCGCGTCGACGATGACGTCGTGACCGACAAGGAAGTCGGCCGCGTTGACATCGGTGACCCGCGATGCGAGCCGCGTCACGCCGACCCCAGGGGCTATCGCGGCAAGAGCCCACGCGGCGGCCTCGGCCTTGGGGCGCCCCACGTGGGCTGGACCAAACAGGATCTGGCGATGCAGATTCGATTCCGCGACGGAATCGGAATCGATGAGCGTGAGGTGACCCACTCCCGCGGCGGCGAGATAGAGGGCCGCGGGACATCCCAGGCCGCCCAATCCCACAACTGCGACTCTCGCCTCCGCGAGCGCGGACTGGCCGCGCTGGCCAAAGCCAGGGAGCACTCGCTGGCGAACGAACGGATCAGACATGGGTGAAAGAACTGTACCTGTCGATCACTATCGAGACGATTTCGGGATGGGGAGCGA
>JAYTGI010000390.1:0-3291 GCA_043733605.1 Demequina sp.
GCCGACGCCTCGCGCATCAGGGACCTTGCCGCGAGGGCCTTCGCGGCGGTGTCCGCTGAGGGCATCGCGCGCGTCGACGTGTTCTACGCCGCAGACGGAACCGTCACCGTCAACGAGATCAACACGATGCCGGGCTTCACGCCCACGAGCATGTACCCGCGGATGTGGGCCTCTGCTGGTCTGACGTACTCCGGCCTTGTCGACGAGTTGCTAGAGGCCGCGCTTCACAGGCCACTGGGGCTTCGCTAGCGGTCGCTTGCGCCATAGTGCCTCATTGCCTAGCGGCACGTGACGCCGTTTGACTCCGCTTGAGAGGCTGCAGGGCTGAACTGAGCCAGAATTTCGCCCACGGCCTTGTCGGCCCTGATCTTGGGTATGACCACCTCGGTGGCGGGTGAGCGGCCGAACGACACCGCGATCCACGAGGCGTCGTCCTCGGTCACGAGCCAATCTTGAGACCCTGAAGGGGTGTCGATCGCCACGCAGCGCTCGCTCGATGGGCCGGGGGGCTCGACGCCGCAGCGCACCACGATCACCGCATCCGTGCCGTACGCCGCCGTCGCCTGCGAGGACGTGGGCCTGAGCGGCAGCCCGCCCACCGCGTCGGGAATGCCGAGCATGACTGAAGCGCACTGTGGATCGCCGGCATAAGGCGCCGGGTCGACCACGACCGGCGCGGTGCAAGCGGAGGCCCCGAAGATGACGATGCACCACAAGAGCGCCGCAGAAGACAGGTTGCGCGCGACACCGCCGAGAGAAGTCATGACACCAGCCTAGGTGTCACGACTCGCGACGAGGATGGTGCGCCTCGCGACGAGGATGGCGCGCCTCGCGTGAGCGGCGTTCTCAAGTCCCCGTAGGCTTTGCCCGTGACCACGATCGGTGAACTGGGAGAAGACGCGCTGCTCGCGCTCTTTACCCCCAGGCTTCCCACCTCGGACGTCACTATCCTCGGCCCCGGCGACGACGCAGCGGTGCTTTCAATAGATGGCGACCTGGTGGTCTCTTCCGACGTCCTGATCGAGGGCAGGCACTTTCGCACGGACTGGTCGACCGCCGCCGACGTTGGCTGGCGTGCGGCGATGCAAAACCTCGTGGACATCGACGCGATGGGCGCCGTCCCGACCGCGCTGCAGGTGACGCTTGCCGCACCGGCCTCCCTGGACGTCGACTGGGTGCTCGGCTTTGCTGATGGAATGCGTGAGGCGTGCGAGCCGCACGGCGTCGGCGTAGTGGGCGGTGACTTGTCAGGGGCGAGCGAGATCGCGATTTCGGTCACCGTCTTGGGCGAGACCCATGGCCTAGACGTCGTGACGCGCGCCGATGCCTCTGCTGGCGACGTCGTCGCTGTGTCTGGCCCGCTGGGCGCGGCCGCGGCGGGCCTGGCGCTGCTGACGGCGGACGTGGGGCTTGACCTCGACGCCGTCGACCACTTCAGGCGCCCTCGACCCGCGATCGGTGCCGGCCTCGAGGCCGCCCTGCGGGGCGCCACCGCGATGATGGATGTGTCCGACGGACTGTTGCGAGACGCTTCGCGCATCGCGAGGGCATCGGACGTTGGCATCGAAATCGACAGCGCCACGGTGCCCGTACACCAGGCCGCGCGCGAGGCGGCCGCAGTGCTAGAGGTGGACCCGCTCGCATGGGCGCTGACGGGGGGAGAAGACCACTGCCTGTTGGCGACGTTCCCTGCTGGGTCTTTGTTGCCAGACGGGTGGAGCGTCGTCGGCGCGGTGGTGGATGAATACCGGGGAATACGTGTCGATGGCAGCGTGCCCGCGTCGCTCGGTTGGGACCACTTCGGCGCCTGAGAGGCGAGCGTAGGATCGAAACCATGACCCTCGACGCCGCCGTGCTGCTTGCCGGACCGCGAGGCTGCGGACTGTTGACGCACCTGTTTGACGACGTCGCGATACGTACCCTGATGATCCGCGCGGATTCCGCCGCGGATCGGGGGACGTCGTCGATGCTCTACATGCCTGCGCCCACCACCCCTGGTGCATGGGGGCTCGTTGACCGTGCGCGAATCCGCCGCGAGCGGGCTATCGCACAGCGCGAGCGTCGCCGACCTGTGACCCCGGCGGAGCTGGCCGAGGCGATTGCTACTGCGCCGGCGCCCGGCGCCGGCCAGGCCGCGCTCGTCGAGGCTCTTTCTCGCTCGGTAGACGACGCAAAGCCGTGGCAGCCGCCCGATGGGAGCGAGGCAGTCGTCGCGTCCGATGCGGTGCGCGCAGCGCTCGCGCCGTTGGCGGAGCGGATCGCCGCTTCGCAGTTCGCAAGAAACTGGGAGGCGCCCTCCCAGCCGCAGCAGTGGGTGCTGGACAGGAAGGACGGTCGCCTCGGGTCCGACCCTGTCCCCGCGCCAGCCGACGCCCTCGCGGCGTGGCGCGAAGCGATCGACATCGAGGAGCACGAATTCGTGGCGCGTCGCGAGCGGGGCGAAGTTGGCGGTGGCCCCTGGTGGTCGATCCCTCCGGGCTATCTCAAGCGCTCGACCGGCGCATGGCCCGAGTTCGGTCCCACTGGGCTCTACCTTGAAGAGGATTCGCGAGGGCCATCAGCGGGGTCCGCTACTCCCGTTGGCCCGCCCCCGGCGAAGACCTACGAGATCACAGGTGCCGAGGCATGGGCACGATTGTGCAGGGAGTATCCGCTCGACGTGACCGCAGCGAGGGACAACATGTGGCGCGATTCGATCGGTCCCAGCGACAAGTGGGTGATCCCAGACTGGCAGGCAATGGCCTTGAATTGGGAAGCAGTTCATCTCACGATTGCCGGGTATCTCGCTGCGGCAACGACGCGCATCAACGTGTCGGATGGCACTGCGTCCGTCATCGCGGGATGGGGTCCAGACGAGACGGTGTGGCTTCGTGACAGCCCGGCCGCGACGTCGGCCGCTGTCGAGTGGCGCCGATATGCAAATCTTGGTTGGCGTGCGGTAAACGACCTGGATGAGGTCCCATGAGCACGATCGACGCAAACAAGCCCCGCCGCATCGCCCTCGCCCTCGGCTCGGGGGGAGCGCGCGGCTACGCGCACATTGGCGTGATCGAGGAGATCGAGGCGCGCGGCTGGGACATCGTAGGGGTGTCGGGAACCTCGATGGGGGCGGTCATCGGAGGCCTTTACGTGGGCGGCGCAATGGAGAGCTATCGCGACTGGGCCGTCAATCTAGGCAGGCGCGACGTGATGCGACTCATGGATCCAGGCCTGCGCGGCGCGGGCGTGCTACGCGCGTCCAAGGTCATGTCCAAGGTCAAGGAGCATCTGGGCGACCTGGCAATCGAGGAC
>JAYTGI010000391.1:0-3286 GCA_043733605.1 Demequina sp.
TTCCCGCTCAAATGTCGACCGGGAACTAAGCGAGCGAGATGAGCTCCATGTAGGTGGGGTTCCACAGGTCCTCGACCGCATCGGGCAAGAGCAGCACCCTGTCTGGGTGGAGCGCCTCGACGGCGCCCTCATCGTGGGTCACGAGCACCACGGCGCCCTCGTACGTCTGCAGTGCGCCCAGGATCTCCCTGCGACTCGCCGGGTCGAGGTTATTCGTCGGCTCGTCCAGAAGGAGCACGTTCGCTTGGCTCACCACGAGGGTCGCCAAGGCAAGCCTGGTCTTCTCCCCACCCGACAGGACCCGCGCGGGCTTCTCGACATCGTCACCTTGGAAGAGGAACGAGCCAAGAACGCCTCTCACCTGAGAGTCGTTCAGGTCGGGCGCGGCGTGCCTCATGTTCTCCAGGACCGTCTGCTCGAGATCCAAGGTGTCGTGTTCCTGTGCGTAGTAGCCGAGCTTGAGCCCATGACCGGGCTGAACCTCTCCCGTGTCGGGATCCTCCACCCCGGAGAGGAGCTTGAGCAACGTCGTCTTGCCTGCGCCGTTGAGCCCAAGTACCACCACGCGGGATCCCTTGTCGATCGCGAGATCGACATCGGTGAAAACCTCGAGCGAGCCGTAATTCTTCGAGAGGCCCTCCGCGCGGAGCGGAGTCTTTCCACAAGGCGCTGGCTTGGGGAAGCGCAACGCGGCGACCTTGTCCTGTTGACGCTGCCCCTCAGTGCCCGCTAACAGCCGCTCGGCGCGCTTGGCCATGTTTTGTGCCGCTACGGCCTTGGTGGCCTTGGCGCGCATCTTATTGGCCTGTTCCATGAGCGCCGCAGCCTTCTTCTCGGCATTGTCGCGCTCGCGGTGCCTGCGCTTTTCGTCGTCCTCGCGCTGCCTGAGGTACAGGTCCCAACCCATCGCGTACTGGTCGAGCTCTCCCCTATTCGCGTCGAGATGGAACACCTTCGTGACGACTTGGCGCACGAGTTCAACATCGTGCGAGATCACGATGAGACCACCCGGGTAGCCCGAAAGGAAGCCTCTGAGCCACACGACCGAGTCGGCGTCGAGGTGGTTCGTCGGCTCATCCAGAAGCAGCGTTTCGGCTTCCGAGAACAGGATTCTCGCGAGCTCCACACGGCGGCGCTGACCACCAGACAGCGTGCCGATCGGCTGTCCCAGGATGCGGTCGTCGAGACCGAGGTTGGCGGCGATCCGCGCGGCCTCCGACTCCGCCGCGTAGCCGCCTGCGGCTCGAAAGCGCTCCTCAACCTTCGGATAGCGGTCCATGGCCCTCTGTGCGACCTTCGGGTCCTCGCTCGCCATGCCGTTCTCCGCATCGCGCAACTTCGCGATGATGTCCTCAAGGTCCCTCGCGGCCAGGATGCGGTCAAGAGCTCGTTGTTCGAGGTCGCCCGTGCGCGGGTCTTGAGGAAGGTAGCCCACAGTTCCCTTGTGGGTGACCGAGCCGTGAGACGCAAGGCCCTCTCCCGCAAGGATCTTGGTCAGTGTGGTTTTACCAGCACCGTTACGCCCAACGAGGCCCACGCGGTCACCCTTGCCTATGGTGAATGTGGCTGGGTGGAGCAGCACGCGAGCGCCGATTCGCATCTCGACCTGCTGGGCGACAATCACGGTAAATCCTTACGACGGAGGGAAGCGGGTGGGCGGGTCGAGTATCGTTGCCGCCAAACCATTATCCCAGGGAGTCCCGATGCCTAGTCGTCATGCCCTTTCCACCACCAATCTTGCCCTTGTTTCCGTCTTCGCCGGATTGATCGCCGCGTCGACGGTGTGGCCAGGTGCCGAACTCGTCTCAGGGGTGCCGATCACGCTGCAAACACTCGCGGTCTTGCTCGCCGGTGCGGCCCTCGGCCCGTGGCGCGGCGCGGCTGCCGTGACCCTTTATTTGGTCGTCGGCACCGCCGGTGCGCCGATCTTCGCCGGACGTTCGGGCGGTTTCGCACCGTGGACAGGCCCCACCGCCGGCTTCCTGGCCGGTTTTGTCGCGGCCGCCTTCGTGACCGGCTGGCTCGTGAGGCGCATGCGCGCTCGCGGGCAACTCACCACCACGGGAATCATCGGCGCGTGTGCGGTGGGCTCCCTTGTGGTGCTGAACATCATTGGTTGGGGCTTCTTCACTCTGCGCCTGCACACCTCCATCCCCGCCACCGCCGCAATCGCCTCGCCCTTCCTGGCCGGCGACATCATCAAGGTCTTCATCGCAGGCACTGCGGCCGCGGCGGTTCACCGGGCCTACCCACAGCTTCTCGGCACCGTGCGCTCGACGGTTGTCGCCATGGAATCGTCAGCTCCAGTGGTCGTTGCCGCGAGCGCTGGCGGCGAGTCCGGTTCTTAGCGCCTAGCCTTGACCTCATGATTGAGTTCAAGGAAGCTGCCGTCGTCGCGCCCGAGACTGGCGTCCCGATTCTTCATCCGACGACGCTCTCGCTCGATGAACAGCGGATCACGATTATCGGCGCCAACGGCTCGGGCAAGTCCACGTTCGCGCGACTGATCAACGGGTTGACGTTACCGGTTTCCGGATCGGTGCGCGTCGATGGCCTCGACACCCGCAAACACGGCGCGCTCGTGCGGCGCAAGGTCGGCTTCCTCTTCACCGATCCCTCGGCTCAGCTCATCATGCCTACCGCGCTCGAGGACATCATGCTGTCACTCAGGCGCGTGATTCGATCCAAGAACGAACGCGTTAACGCCGCCCTCGCGGCACTCGAGGACATTGGCCTCAGCGGCAAGGGTGATGTGTCCGTCAACGCCCTGTCGGGCGGCCAAAGGCAGCTTGTCGCGCTCGCGGGCGTTCTCACCGCGACCCCCCTTGTGGTGGTCGCAGACGAACCGACGACGCTTCTCGACTTGCGCTGGAAGGCCCATGTCGGCGCGCTGTTGCAGGCGCTTCCGATCCAGCTCATCGAGGTGACTCACGACCTCGAGGCCGCTACCAAGGCACAGCGCACGCTCGTGATCGACGAGGGATCGGTCGTCTTTGACGGAACGCCGACAGACGCGGTCGCCCGCTATCGCGACCTCATGTTCCGCAAGACCAAGGAACTACGCTCGTGAACCCCTCCCTGGGTTCATACCGCGCCGGCGCCTCACCGCTGCACCGCCTTCCCGCATGGTCCAAGGTGCTCGGGTTGTTTGTATGGGCGGTCGTGACGATGATCATCACGGACCCCGTGACCGCGCTCGGCCTGTGCGCGGCGGCACTCCTTCTGCTCATGAGCGTTCTCCCCGCGCCTAAGCCGACGCTCAAGGGTCTCGTGTTCATCCTGCTTG
>JAYTGI010000392.1:0-3285 GCA_043733605.1 Demequina sp.
GATCGATCCGCCGTCGTGGTGTCACTCTTGGGCTTCGACGACGATCGATTCCACCCACCTACCGCCCACGAGGTGGACGCCGCAAGGGCGGCCATCGCCGCGCCGCCCGCCGGGTGGATTGCATTCCTCGCCACGCTCGAGCCGCGCAAGAACGCCCCCGCACTGATCGACGCCTATGCCGCGATGGTGGCGCGAAACGGCGGTACCACCGCGCCGGCACTGATCCTTGCTGGCGGGCCAGGGTGGGACGCAGGTGTCGCGCCCGCACTGGCCCGAGCGCAGGAGCAGGGCGCAGATGCCCGCGCGGTCGGGTACTTGCCTGTTGAGGTTCTCGCCGGGTTCCTCGGGGGAGCGACGGTGGTGGTCTACCCAAGTAAAGGCGAGGGATTCGGCCTGCCGGTGTTGGAGGCGATGGCGTGTGGGACCGCAGTCCTCACCACCAAAGAGCTGTCCCTGCCCGAGGTCGGCGGCGATGCGGTCGCGTATTCGGGCACGGACTCCGCCTCGATCGAAAGTGCGCTCGAAGAGCTGCTGAACGACGACGCCCGCAGGGTGGAACTCGCGGCCGCTGGCCTCAGGCGCGCGGCCGGGTTCACGTGGGAGGCCGCGGCGGAGCGCCACATGAGCGCCTACCTTGCCGCCATCGGCTAGGTGGCCGCGGGGCGCCTAAAGGAAAAGAACTTGTGGCCAAAGTACGACATCACGGACGTGACCACCACGATCAAGCCCTGTGCGACGGTGGGTGTCCAGTGCGCCACCTCGACCAGCAGCGGCAAGGCGGCGGTGTTCACCGCGAGCGCCACCACATAGACGCCCTGAAAACGCACGAAATCGAGTAGCACGTTGCCGGTTCCTGTGCGCCGGTAGGTGACGCGGCGATGAAGAACGAACGCCACGGTGGTCGCCAGCAGATACGAGCCATACAGGCTCGCGAGGTACGGAATGTGCGCCAGGTATTCGAGCGCGACAAAGATGCCATAGCCAAAGAACGTGTTGAAACCGCCCACCAGGACAAACCGCACCCGCTCGTCGCCCAGCAGCCTGTGGATGATGCCGGGCGCAGGCACGTTCGCGTCCAAACCCTCCGTGCTCGGGTCAAAACCCTCTGCGCTCGCGTCAAAACTCCCGGCGCTGTCTGTCCCGCCCTCAGTGTTCACCGGCCCATCGTAGCGTCCCTGCCGGGGTTGCCCGCGATCGCCTAGGATGGCATCGTCGTTGATCCCTGCCACGAATCGAGTGTGTGTTTTGACACCGCTGGTCTCCGTCGTTATCCCCGCATATCAGAACGCCGATCACATTGAAGCGACGATGCACGCGGTGCTGGCGCAAACATACGGAAACCTTGAAGTGATCGTGGCCGACCACGGGTCCACCGACCGCACCAGGGAACTCCTCCAGCAATTCGCGGACGACCCACGCGTCACCCTGCTCGACACTGCGCCAGGCGGCGGCGCCGTGGCCAACTGGAACGCGGTGACGGCGGCGGCGTCAGGCGAGTTCATCAAACTGGTGTGTGGCGACGATCTCATTTACCCCACGTGCGTCGAGCAACAGGTGGCGGCATTCGAGGATGGCGTGGCAATGGTCTCTTGTCAGAGAGACATCGTGGACTCGGCAGGCAAGGCCGTGATTAAGGGACGCGGCCTCGCGGGTGTCGAGGGTCGGGTGCAGGGCGTGACCGCGATCCGCGAGACGATCCGTCGCGGCACCAACGTGTTTGGCGAACCCGCGTGCGTGACGTTTCGCACGCAGGCACTGGTCGACGTGGGCCTGTGGCACGAGTCCGCGCACTATCTGATTGATGAAGCGACCTATGCCCGTGTCCTTGAACACGGTGACTTTGTGGGGGTGCCGCGATCGCTCGCCGCGTTCCGTGTGAGTGCCGGTCAGTGGAGCGTGAGGTTGGCGGCGACACAGGCACGTGAGGCGGCGGAATTCCACGCGGATTTTGCTGCCAGGCATCCAGACGTGGTGTCCAGGTCAGACGTGCGGCTTGGCGATGCGCGCGCCCGCATTCTGTCTTGGCAACGGCGGCTCGCGTATCTGGTCCTCACGGCCATGGGTCGCAACGGATGATCGCTGTGAAGTCCTTGCAGGGATGGGCTCGCTCGACCACCGCCCAGTATGCGGGCACCGCGTTCGTCACCGCAGTGCTCACGGCATGGGTGCTCAAGATCCGCGAGGCGTCGCTGCACGTGCCGTTCACCTACTGGGGCGACGCGTTGGCCGTCGGCGCGCACTTTAAGACGGTCATCGAGACCGGTTGGTATGAGAGCCAACCGCGGCTTTCGGCACCTGCGGGTCAGAATTACCACGACTTTCCCACCGCGGACAATCTGCACCTGGTGGCTGCCCGACTGCTGAGCATCTTCACTCACGACTGGGCGCTCGCGATGAACCTCTACTACTTGGCGGGATTTGTGCTGGCGTCGTTGTCCGCACTGTGGTTTTTGCGCAGGGTAGGGGTCTCTCATTGGATGGCGGCAACGCTTGCCGTCCTGTATGCCCTCGCTCCGTACCACTTCATGCGCAACGAGGGCCACTTGTGGCTGTCGTCGTACTACGCGGTGCCACTAGGCGCTGGTCTGCTGCTCGCCGTTCTCCGTGGTGAACACGTCTGGGGCTGGGGCGTGGGTGGACGCCTGCGACGATACGTGTGGGCCCCCGGTGTTCGCACCGTCGTCTTCGTAGGCCTGCTGGCGGCATCGTCGACGTATTACGCGGTGTTCTTCCTCATCATGCTCGCGCTCGCTGGCGTCGCCGCGTGGTTCCGCGACCGTTCATGGCGCCGCTTTGTGGGCGCGATGTCGCTTGGCGCGGTGACCGTGGGCTGGATGCTCATCAACATGCTGCCCGACATGCTTTACGCCGCCCAGTATGGACCAAACCCAGAGGGCCTGGAGAGGTCCTCTGGTGAGGCCGAGGTGTACGCGCTCAAGTTCAGTCAACTCGTGCTTCCCTGGGCCGGCCACCGCATCGGCGTCCTGGCCGAATTACGCACGCTCTATGACCATTCGTACGTGACTCTCGGAGAGCCGCCCGCCTTGGGCGCCGTTGGGGCGCTCGGCTTCGTTGCGGCATTCATCGTGGTGGGGTTCGCCGCCGTGTCGCGCATGAGGGCGGCGCAAGCAACCACCCACTCGATGCGCTCGACCGGTGCGACGCTCGGCGCGTTGTCATTCCTCGTGCTCGTCGCGTTCATGTTTGCGAGCATCGGCGGGGTATCGACGCTGATCTCCTTCCTGACGCCAAACCTGCGCGGTTGGAACAGGATGTCGATCGACA
>JAYTGI010000393.1:0-3281 GCA_043733605.1 Demequina sp.
CCGCACGCGCCGGGGAACCAGGAGGATTGCAATGGCGCCCAGGAGCGCCCCGACGCCGGCTAGCGTCAGGCCCACATCGATGAGGTTCATCGGCCGGTCAGCCCTCGCAGTGCCGCGACAATTGCCTCAGGCGAGGGCGGGCAGCCAGGAACCTCGACGTCGACGGGAATGATGTCCGACACCGACCCCTGCACGCCATAGGCGCCCGCGAACACGCCGCAGTTGCGGGCACAGTCGCCAAGTGCGATCACACGCTTGGGCGCAGGGGTTGCCTCGTAGGTCACTCGAAGGGGGTCGGCCATGTTTCGCGTGACGGGGCCGGTGACCAGCAACACGTCGGCGTGCCGGGGTGAGGGGACCAGGCGTGCGCCGTAGCGCTCGGCGTCGTAGACCGGTCCAAACGCAGCGCCAATCTCGATCTCACACCCGTTGCAGGACCCGGCGTCGACGTGCCTGATCTGGATGGAGCCGGACCAAGGCAGAGGCTCGGCAGTGGGGGAGTCTTGCGACGGCTCAACCGACGCTGGCGCGGGTTCCGCGATCCGACCGACGCGCAGCATTGTCTCTAGAAGTCTCAGCACTGCCTTGTCAACCGATTCGCTGAACGGGGTGCGGGGTCGACGCCGCACCGATGGCGTCGGGGGCGCCGTCTTCTGCGCGCAGGTCGGTGAGCATCTCCACTCGGAGCGAGAGCAGGTCGGCGCTGAGTTGCCTGCCAACTGAGAGCAGGTCCCACACCCGCGGCGAGGTCACGGAGTAGTAGACGGCCGAGGCCTCTCTCCGAGCCAGCACCAGGCCCGTGCCGCGCAGCACACTCAGCTGCTGGGATAGCGCCGAGGCGCCAACACCGAGTTCGACGAGCATCTCGCCGACGGAGCGCTCACGTTCGCAAAGCAACTCAAGCACCCGGATCCGTACCGGGTTTGCCATGGCTTTGAACAGGTCGGCCTTCACCTGCTGGAGGGGTGCGGTCATGCCATCTCACCCGCATCCGGCCCGCTCGTCATGGGATCTACGGTATCACCGTATGAGGACCTTGTGATTTCACAAAGTCCTAAACTCGCGGCTGTTCCGCTACCCGGCGTTGGTGGGAATCGTGGGGATGGGATGGGGCAATGGGCGTCCATACATGTATCCCTGGGCTTGCCTCCAGCCCTGCCGGAGCAGGACCCGATGCTGGCCTTCTGATTCAACTCCTTCGGCGATTCCCACCAGGTGCAGTCCGTCGACGAGTCCGGCCAGGCCGGTTGACAAGGCGTTGACCGCGTCGTCGTCCTCGCTCAGGTCAGCGACAAAGCTGGCGTCGAGCTTGAGTCCGGTGACGGGTAGGTCACGTAGCATTGATATAGATGAGAACCCAGTGCCGAAGTCGTCGACGTGGATGCCCACTCCGAGGTCGCGTAGCGCCGCCAGGTCCTTCCGGGTACCAGGCAGGAGGGACAGGACGGTCGTCTCGGTAAACTCAAGAATGATGCGTCGGGGGTCGACGCCATGCCTGGCCAGCGTTTCGGTGAGCGCGTGGCGCCAGCCGGCGCGTGCGAGCTGCACTGGGGAGAAGTTGACGCTGATCGGCCCCGGCAGATCAGGGCGCGCCGCGAGCAGCGCGCACACCTGGTCGAGAACCTGCTGTCCGATTCCCACGATCAGGCCGGAGTCCTCGGCAGCAGGTAGGAAACTCATCGGGGACAGCAGGCCGCGAGTGGGGTGTTGCCAGCGCACCAGCGCCTCGTACCCTGCGATGCGGCGGTCGGCCAGCGTCACGATCGGCTGGTAGTGAACCACGAATTCGGCTGCGTCGAGGCCCCGCAGGACCTCCTCCTCAATTGTCAGGCGGGCCAGTGCTTGCGCATGCATGGCGTCATCGAAGAAATGCCAACGGGATCTGCCGGCTTCCTTGGCACGGTATAGGGCTGCATCCGCATCGCGCAACAGACTCGCGCCTGTGGAGTCCGGGAAGCTGAGGGCGATGCCTATGGACACGGTGGGCACGATCCGGTGGCCGCTGACTGTGATCTCTGTGGCAACCGCGGACACGATCCGCTCCGCGACGATTTCGACTTCGCGCGCGTTCATGACCTGCGGGACGACGACGACGAACTCGTCCCCACCCGAGCGTCCGACCCTGTCCCTGGGTCGCAAGACGCCCGCGATCCGGTCGGCGACATTCACCAGAACTTCGTCACCGGCCGCGTGGCCCAACGAGTCATTGACCACCTTGAAGTGGTCGAGGTCGACAAAGAGCACGCCGACCCTGCTGCCGTTGCGCGGCGCCGTGCGCAGGTCCACCCCCAGCATGTCCAGGATCCAGGCTCGGTTGCGCAGTCCGGTGAGGGGATCGTGGAACGCCTGATAGGCGAGTTTCTCCAAAGCTTCGTGCTCAGCAGTCGTGTCCGCGTACTGCACCAGCAAGTAGTTGGGGCGTGCGGCCGTGCCAGCGATCATCTCAGCGGCC
Source organism: Demequina sp. (assembly GCA_043733605.1). Taxonomy (GTDB): domain Bacteria; phylum Actinomycetota; class Actinomycetes; order Actinomycetales; family Demequinaceae; genus Demequina. Next base: position 2,453 of record JAYTGI010000393.1, read on the forward strand.
CTCTTGACCCACAGCATGCGCCCGTCGGCACGGGTAAATCGCACCACCTCAGTCCCTGCATCGGTATCGCGACTGATGTCCGCCGCCGGCCCCGTCACTGCCCGTTCCACGTCGTCGGGGTGCCTGACGTCCCGCTCTGTGTGGGTAGTCAACCAAGCCTCATCGCGCCCCAGCAATCGGCACAGGGACTCGTTGACAACCAGGAACGCGCCGTCCAGCCCGGTCATCGCAAGGCCGATCGGGGAGGCGATCATCGCCGTGCGGAACAAGGACTCCGACGAAGCCAGCGCCTGTTCCACCTCCTTGCGCTCGGTGATGTCCAGCACGTACCCAAGCAAGCCGACGATGAGGCCCTGCGCGTCCCTGACGGCCTCTCCCCGCACGTGTACCCACCCGCGGCGTGCGCCGTCACGTACGCACTCGAGCTCCAGGTCGTAAGGGACACCGGTACTCGAGGCCTCGGCCACCGCGGCGCCAAGCTGCTCCCAACTCCGCGCCCCGAACAACGGAGCCTGCATGGCGAAGTCGGGTGCAGGGTGCGCCGGATCCAGACCAAACAACTCGAACATCTCGTCCGACCACGTGACGCGATCGGTCGCCAGATGGAAGGTCCAACTCCCAAGGCGCGCCATACGTTGCGTCTCTCGCAGGGCTTGCTCGCTGCGCTCGAGCGACTGACGAGCCTGCACTTGGTCGGTGGTGTCCTCGAGCGTGCCCGTCATACGCAGCGGCCGTCCATCGGCCGACCGCTCGACGACCCGGCCCCGTATGCGCACCCACACCCAGCGGCCGTCACGGTGCCACAGCCGCGCTTCAGTGTCGACGCTTG
>JAYTGI010000394.1:0-3263 GCA_043733605.1 Demequina sp.
CCGCAGAACTCAACGACAGACCCCGCAAAAGCCTAGGATTCCTCACCCCACGAGAAGCCTTCGAACGCCTCCTCGTTGCCTCCACGCCTTGACACCGCCCTGGTCTTCGCCGCATTGTGAGCGAGGCGAGGCGTTGAGCCGGGCGACGAGGGTTGCGCGTGTTCACCCAGGTAGAGGCCTCGTGCGTACGCGCCCAAGTCAATTGGAGCGCGTCAGGGCCTTGGAGTAGGTTCACGACTTGTGACTTCCCTCGCCCCCGCTCTATGGACATTGCTCGCCTACGGCCCCGAGCCCGACCAAGTGGCGGAGGTTACCGTCCCGCCCGACGCCGACGGGCCGCTACCCCTGGTGCTGTTGCTGCACGGCGGCGTGTGGCGTGAGCCCCACGACCGGGCGCACATCCGCCCCCTCGCGGCGACTCTCGCCGCCACCGGTGTCATCGTCGCGAACGTCGAGTATCGGCGAGTGGATGGCGCGGGCGGGTGGCCGGCCACCTTCGACGACGTCGCCACGGCGACCGACACGTTGCCTGACCTCATCGACGAGGCGGGCCTAGCCCAGGTCGACCGCTCCGCCATCGTGCTCGTCGGCCACTCTGCAGGCGGTCACCTCGCCCTGTGGTCGACCTTGCGCCACCTGACCTCACCGGACGCACCCGGCCACCGGGCCACCCCGCTACCAGTGGCGGGCGTGGTGCCGCTTGCCGGAGTCGTCGCGCTGACGTCCTTCCACCGCACCAGCCCCGACGCGGACACCGTCGCCCGGCTCATGGGAGGCGACCCGGACGCCGTGCCCGACCGCTACCTGGCCGCCGACCCGACGTTGCTGGGGGCGCCAGAGTGCCGGGTGGTCCTGGTGCACGGCTCCGAGGACGAGGCGGTGCCCATCCAGACAGCGCGTGACTATGCGACCGTGCACGACGGCGTCACGCTCGTCGAGTTGCCAGGCACGGGGCACTTCGAGGTCATCGATCCGGGCTCGACCGCCTGGCCGGCCGTCCGGGCAGCAATCCACGAAGCTCTGGGCCGACCGTGACGCCCGCGGACATGGTGCGTTCGCTCATCGGAGAGTGAGTGTCTCCGGGCCGGCACGTCCCCGCTAGCCTCGTGCCATGACCACCGAACCCAACCCGAGCGTCGTCCGTCTGTACCGCCCGACGGGTCCGGCGGAGCTTGCCCTGGTGGAGGCGTCGGGCTGGCTTGCGTGGCCGCCGCGGCCACCGGAGCAGCCGATCTTCTTGTTCGGTGCTGAACGAGTGGTACGCGACCAAGATCGCGCTCGAATGGAACGAGCGGCACGCGGGCGTGGGGTTTCTGCGCGAGTTCGATGGTGACGCCGAGTACGTGGAGCGGTTTGCCGTACAGCAAGTGGGCGGGCGGGATGTGCTGGAACTGTGGGTTCCTGCGGAGGAGCTCGAGGAGTTCAACGCGCACATCGTCGGCGGGATTCGGATGATTGCCAGGTATGACACGGTGGGAGACTAGGGCGGCGAGCGCCTCCGGAGCGTTCCGTCGCCAAGAACTCCGACTACCGGTAGAACTCGCCAGGAACAGGGAACTGCGCGGATATGGAGGCGTGCGCACGTGGGGACGTCTTGATGAGAACCATCGCCGCCTCAAACACCCCGGCCGCGCCGAGGCGGACGTCGTGGACGGCGAGCGTTGGAAACGACGTACCGAGAATGCCTTGAGGCGTAGGCCGGTAGATGCGTGCCTCGCCCTGCATGGGGTAATCGATGCCCCTATCCCACCTGAGCTGCTCGCTGAGAGCCGCGGTTCCACTCACGATTTGCCGCGCGGCCGCCGCAAACTCTGGCGCCGAGGGGCTTAGCCCGACGTCAAGTCCCTCGCCCAAGTGGTAAATGATCAGCGAGATCTCGCCGTTGTGGAGCACCGCGACCGTGATGCAGCCGCCGATAATCCCGAACTCGACGAGCGCGGCGATCCCCGCACCAGGAGCGGCCGGCTGGCCGTGCAGGTTCATCCCCAACAGGAAGCCGCGTCGCAGGGCCACGGCCCGTACGTTTGCCGGTGGCGCCGGTGGCGCCGGTGGCATGGCCGGGCTTCCCGCATGCGCGGGTTGCCCAACGGCCATGATGATCCTCTCGGCCAGCTTGAAGGATCGCGTCCACGGCAGCAGGTTGTTGCTCAGGATCTCTGCCGAGCCGGTGATTCCCGTGACGATGCCGTTCTGACGAAGCCAGAACCTGGCGTTCCTTGGCATCGGCCAATCCGCGGGTTGGTTCGGCAGCATGCCCTGGGCGACCCTTACGAGGCTATCGATGAAGTCCCGCGCCGTCGCGGCGATCTCGGGAGAGACGTTCCGCATGTCCACGCTGTTCTCGTTGTGCGACGTGTAGACCGCAATCACGCCATCTGTGGAGCACACGAGCCCCGTGCACCCGTCGCGCATCCCCACGTCGATGAGCGCGTACGTCGCGTCGCCAAAGTCGACTGGTTGCCCGGACTCGTCGAAGCCGGTGAGCACCTTGCGGCGTATCGCGTGAATGCCGACGGGGGAGCCGCCGCCTGGTGACGGCTCAGGTTGCGAGGGCTCAGGTTGCAAATCTTCTGGCATGAAGACGACTTCATTGTCACCATTCCCAAATGGCGCTCCCGCACTGCTCTCCATGGCCAGACCCCCGTTGCTCGCGTCGGGCTTCAGGTTAGCGGTAGTCGCGTGGCGGGCGGCGCCGAAGGTCCCTCGCCTGCGCGCTAGCGCTGAGCGCCAGGCCAGGGTCCCGTCCCCAGCCACCCGCGAGGAGTGCCACGATCGACCTATGACCAATCCGGGAAGCATCGTCCACATCGTCATGACCCAGTGGAAAGCCGACGCGCCCAGCGACCAGCTCGCCACCCTGCCGGCCGCCATCGCGCGGTTCCCTGGCGAGATCCCCGGCGTCGTCTCCGCGGTCCACGGCGCGAGCGTCAGCACGGAGGCCCTCGAGGGCGACTTTGAATGGGCGCTCGTGGTGACGTTTGCCGACGCGGCGTCCCGCGACGGCTACCTGGTGCACCCGACGCACGCCCCCGTCGCGGCGACGATCGGCCGATGCGCGGAGCGCGTCGTCGTGTTCGACATCGGGGCGTAGCCTCGTCGCATGTCGACCAAGGCTCCCCAGAACGCCACGCCCAGCGCGGTGCTCGTCGACATGGACGGCACGCTCGCGATCATCACGGACCGCAACCCTTACTCGCACCACGGCGTGCTCAAGGACAAGCCCAACGCGCCCGTGATCGAGGTGGCCCGCGCCCTCGCGGCGG
>JAYTGI010000395.1:0-3259 GCA_043733605.1 Demequina sp.
CAATCATCCAGACGCCCTCGTCTGTCATGAGAAGCAATTGGCCAGAGTGCGCCTTGCCCAAGTTGTCTTCCACGGAAACTAGAGGTGCTGGGCTCATCGCCCAGCCCAACGGGAATACCCAAAGCACCGCGAGCAGGAAGCCAACGAACTCCGCCGCCACTCCAACTGCGGGCCTGCGTCTCCCCGTGCCGCCTGGCTCGCCCGCCGATATCGCGAGCAACAACGTGGCACCCCCAGCGATGCTTCCGACTGCGGCGCCCCAAGGCCATGTCTCGCCCTCGAGCGCTGGAATCTGCAGCGCGACTGTAGCCACTAAGGGCCCGACCAGCACTGATGCGAGGGTCGCCACGATGACAAGGGTCCACCTGGCAGACGGAACTAGGGTCGTGCGGTTCGCCCGGCGCAGGAGCACCGTGGCGGGCACAAGCGTGGCGACTGCAGCACCCACGATGGCGGTAGAGGCGATCATCCCCACCGATGGCATCGAGGACGCGAGAAGTTGCAGTGGCGGTCGGATTTGGAGCACAGCTACAGCTTCGTTGTAAGAGCCTGTCGCGTGGTACGCCCAAACGGCGGGCACGATGAACCCGAGCATGAAGCCAAACGCGATCAGGACGTACCACCGCGACTGAGAATCGAGACGTCGAAGCCAATTGGCCAACAACGCCGGCGACGATGTGTTCGAGGGCCGCACATCCGGTGATCTGCGGACCGCTCCCCTTGAGTCCCGCGCACGCGCCGCAACGCGTCCAGTCTGCCGATCCATAGCGACCCCTCTCAGCCAGCCCCTCCCCGAGGAGCCGCGCACGTCACTACGATGCCACTAATGCCTGACAACGCTTGAGGGGAACGCATGTCCGTAGTCGTCGAAGACGCGAGCACCATCCACGAGATCCTCGCCGACCTCCGCAAGGGCGCGCAATCCGAGAAGGACAAGGGCACCGCGTTCGAGACCCTCGTGCAGTCGTTCCTCACCTCCGACCCCCTCTACGCGGAGCAGTTCGAGAAGGTCCTGACCTACGGCGAGTGGGCCGGCCTCACCGGGGACTCCAAGAAGGACCTCGGCATCGACCTGGTCGGCTTCGACCGCGAGGGCGGGCTCACCGCGATCCAGTGCAAGTTCTACGCCCCCGACAAGACCATCAACAAGCCTGACATCGACTCGTTCCTGGCCGCCTCCGGCACCAAGGACTTCTCCTCGCGCCTCATCGTCAGCACCACCGACAAGTGGAACGCCAACGCCGAGGCGATGCTCGACACCGCGCACCCCAAGGTCGCGCGCATCGGCCTCGCAGATCTGCAGGAGTCGCGCGTCGAATGGGCGCTGCTCCACGAGATCAAGAAGTTCCAGAAGCTCAAGCTCAAGGCGCCCAAGCAGCTCCGCCCCCACCAGCGCAACGCGATCGACGACGTCGTGGCCGGCTTCGCCACCAACGCGCGGGGCAAGCTCATCATGGCGTGCGGCACGGGAAAGACGTTCACTTCACTCAAGCTCGTCGAGGAGACGGTCACGCCGGGCCAGCGGGTCCTATTCCTCGCGCCCTCCATCTCACTCGTCTCGCAGACGCTCCGCGAGTGGTCCTCCGAGCACCAGACTCCCATGCGCTTCTTTGCGGTCTGCTCCGACTCCACGGTGGGCAAGCGCCGCGCGGCTGCCGACCAGTTCGAGGACATCAGCGCCCATGACCTGGTGATCCCCGCCACGACCGACGCCGCCAGCCTGGCCACCGCCACCACCAAGGACGCGGCCGTCGACCACATCACCGTGGTCTTCTCGACGTACCAGAGCATCGATGTAGTCGGCGCGGCTCAGAAGGCGGGCCTGGGCGAGTTCGACCTCATCATCTGCGACGAGGCGCACCGCACCACGGGCGTCAACTTGGGCACCACGGACGAGTCGAGCTTCACCAAGGTCCACAGCGACACCAACGTCGTTGGCAAGCGTCGCCTCTATATGACGGCCACACCGCGCATCTACGGCGAGGACGCGAAGAAGAAGGCCGACGAGGGGTCCATCCCGATCGCCTCGATGGACGACGAGTCGCTGTTCGGCCCCGTCTTCCACCAACTGGACTTCGGCACCGCAGTGGATCGAGAGCTACTCAGCGACTACAAGGTCATCATCCTCAACATCTCCGAGGACTACGCAAGCCGCGCTCTCCAGTCACAGTTGGCGGACGACAACTACGAGATCAACCTGGACGACGCCGCCAAGTTGGTGGGCTGTTGGAATGCGCTCGCCAAGCGATCCGACACCGGCGACTTCGACGCGGACATCGTGCCGATGCGCCGAGCGGTCGCGTTCGCCGCGTCGATCAAACTCTCGACCAACATCGCCGATGCCTTTGGTGAGGTTTCCAAGGAACTCGTGGGCCAGGCAAGCGACGGCACCCAGCTGGTGGTCGAGGCTCACCACGTTGACGGCACCCAGAACGCGCTCCATCGCAACAACGAACTGGCCTGGCTGCGCTCCGAGGGCGGCGAGCACACCTGCCGGATCCTCAGCAACGCCCGCTGCCTAAGCGAGGGCGTCGACGTACCCGCCCTCGACGCCGTGCTGTTCCTCCACCCCCGCAACTCGATCGTCGACGTGGTGCAGTCGGTGGGACGGGTCATGCGCCGGGCCGAGGGCAAGAAGTTCGGCTACGTCATCATCCCCGTGGCCATCCCTGCTGGCATTGAGCCCGCGAGCGCGCTCAACAACCACAAGCGCTACAAGGTCGTATGGGACGTGTTGCGCGCACTGCGATCCCACGACTCTCGCCTCGAGGCCGAGATCAACACCCTCGATCCCACCAAGCCCAACAGCCGGATCAAGGTCGCCAATATCGGCCGCGAGACCGGCGGCGACGCCAACCCCGATGCGAAGCCCTCCCACGTCCAGGGTGCACTCGACTTTGGCGAGGCCCCCGAGTGGCGCGAGGCAGTGCTCGCACGCCTGGTGAAGAACGTGGGTCAGCGCATGTACTGGGACACCTGGGGTAAGCAGGTGGCCGAGGTGGTGGAGCGCACCACCACACGTATCCGCGGCCTGCTGCAGTTCAACCCCGCCGCAGAAGTTGAGTTCGAGAAGTTCCTCACTGGTCTGCGTGGCAACCTCAACGAGTCGATCAGCCGCGACGAGGCCATCTCGATGCTCGCCCAGCACATGGTGACGCGACCCATCTTCCGCGCACTGTTCGAGAACTACGACTTTGTGCAACACAACGCCGTGGCCCAGGTCATGGAGCACATGCTCGCGGTGCTGGACGAGGGCAAC